>QMYF01000090.1 GCA_003662515.1 Candidatus Hecatellales archaeon
ATTATGGGTATCCCATGACGGCTGAACGATGGATCCGCATAGGAATAATTTATCCCGCATCAGGAATCGCTGACCACGAATTCTACCAGATGGCTCCCCCAAACATAACCATACATGTTACGAGAATTCCCCTTGAGGCTTCACTACCCGAACATCTTTTAAAGCTTTCCGACTACGCTGTCGAGGCAGCTCTCCTCCTTGCCCAAGCAAAGGTAGACTTAATAGCCTTCTGCTGTACTGCTGGAAGCTTCATCCATGGAGTTGGCTTCGACCTGGAAATAATTAGGAAAATCGAGAAGCATACTGGTATCTCTGCAACTACAACCTCGACAGCCGTTGTTTCAGCCTTAAAGAAGCTTGGAGCCGTAAGAATTGCTGTTGTTACCCCCTATATAGACGAGATTAACAGGTTGGAGAAAAGCTTCCTCGAAGGCAACGGCTTTAAAGTTCTTAGAATCGAAGGCTTAGGGTTGAAGGATTCCGTTTCTATAGGTATGGTTGAGCCAGAAGAATTATACTGGCTTGTAAGCAGGGTTTACACGCCCGACGCGGATGTTATCTTC
The DNA here is from genome assembly GCA_003662515.1 of Candidatus Hecatellales archaeon. Classification (GTDB taxonomy): domain Archaea; phylum Thermoproteota; class Bathyarchaeia; order Hecatellales; family Hecatellaceae; genus B25. The sequence continues at coordinate 564 of QMYF01000090.1, forward strand.
ATAAGCTGTGGAGGTTTAAGAACAGTAAATCTCATCGAAAGGTTTGAAGCTGAGTTTAAACGGCCAGTTATCTCCAGTAATCAGGCTACCATGTGGGAAATCCTCCGTAAAACCGGTTTTAATAGACCTATTACAGGCTTTGGAAGACTTCTACGTGAACATTTGCCGTGAAAAATGCGGCTTTACAAGGCTATTTTTATGGGGGGAACAAAACATTAACATTATTTTAACGCTTAAAGCGGCATGAAATGATCATAATTTACTATTATTTACTATTAATTTTAATGTAGGTAAAGTCTTATATATGCGATGTTAAAATACTCTCAATTTGGAGAGTGTGCCGATGACTTCTCCAAAAAAGTCTACTAATGAAGGTAGAAGAGATTTTCTTAAAATCGCCATTACCGCGATAATCGCTGGCGCTATTGCAGGTGTCGGCGGGTGGATGCTGAAGCCTACCGGGGTAATCGAGAGAACCGTTACGAAAACGGAGACCGTTACCGTGACTGTTACTCAAACCCAGACTCCAACGCCAACCGCTACTCCTACTAAGCCTCTTCCTGACACGGTGATTATCGCTTGGAACGCTGAAATAACTTCGATGGACCCCCACAAGTACCACAGGCCAATATACGTTGAATCTCCGTGGGACGCTCTCTATGACCGCTACCTCAAACAGGATAGGAACCTCAAATATCATGGAGGCATCATTGAGAAGTGGGAATACGTAGATAAGGAAATGAAGGTCTTAGACCTCTACGTGCGGAGAAACGTTCTCTGCCATGATGGAACTCCAATAGACGCCGACGACGTGATTTTCAGCCTCCAGAGGGCTGCCCAGCCCGGCATGGCTTACCGTGGCCCCTTCGGAAACTTTGAGAAGTTCGAGAAGAAGGGCAACTACTATATCAGGGCCTACCAGAAAAAGTTCTTCCCCGCCCAGATAGTGTGGCTAGGCTTCCTTGCAAGCTTCCTGATACCCAAAGAACCCTTCGAGAAAGCTGGTGAGGAAGCTTTCTTCAAGAACCCCGTCGGAACAGGACCCTACAAGTTTGTTGAATGGGTTCCAGGCTCCCACCTCAAACTTGAAGCCTTCGAAGACTACTGGGAGGGTCCGCCACCCATAAAGAACGTGATCTTCAAGGAGACGCTGGATCCCGGTGTTAGGGTTGCCGAGGTGGAGGCTGGAACCTCAGATTACACGACGGAGATCCCACTTAAGGAGTGGGGTAGACTCTCCAAGATGCCCCACCTGAAAGGGTTGAAGAATCCTGTGACCGATGTGGTTAAACTATTCGTCCTGCCCTACTATGAGGAGTTCGCTGACGAGAGGGTTAGGCTTGCCCTCCACTACGCAATAGACAAGGAAAAGATTTGCAACGACATCCTGCTTGGATTTGGAATTCCGGTCTCCACTACGGAGGCGCCTGGCTACTGGGCTTACCCTGAAGACTACAAGTTCCCCTACGACCTTGAGAAGGCTAAGAAGCTTATGGAGGAGGCCGGCTACGGTCCAGACAACCGGCTGAAAATTAAGGTTCAGACAACGCAGGGCTGGATAGCTAGAGACCGTGAAGTTATTGAGGCTTGTGTAGACATGTGGAAGAAGATCTATGTGGACGCAACCATCGAAATTTACACGGTGCCCATGTACTTCGACTACCGGAAGACAGGGCGGCTTGCCCACCTCGCCCTCTACATGTGGTCCAACGCTACAGGAGACCCGATAAACTCGGTTTACTATTCCATGGCTCCTGAAAGCCCCTTCAGCTATTGGGTAGGCCTCAAAGCAGCAAACAAGACGGACTATACTCGCCTCATGGATAAGCTCAGCGAGGTGCTGGCTCCGGTAATAAGCGAAAAAGACTTTGAGAAGCGGATGGAAGCCGCCAAGAAGGCTGCCATCTTCTCCACGGAGCACGGCCTCATAATTCCACTCTACCAGCGGGTTCAGCCCGTAGTCATGAACAAGAACCTAGATTATGAGCCTTGGCCTCAGGGCTGGACCCGGGTTAAAGATATGAAGTGGACTGGACCTAAGTGAGGCTGGGAACGGCTTGGGCTTCCTAGCATATGCCGCCAAGCGCGCGGTTTCAGCCCTCTTCTCCTTTTTTATTATCACGATCATAGCCTTCGTCCTTGTGAGAGTGGTTCCAGGAGACCCTGCCCTCCTCATGGTGGGTTCAGCCGTAGACCCTCAAGAATGGTTTAAAGAGTATCAGGCTATGAGGAAGTTGCTCGGATTAGACCGTCCCATCTACGAGCAATATTTAATATGGCTCCGCGACATTGTAACCGGAAACTTCGGCACCTTCTACCGTTTCAACGCGCCGGTGGGGCCGCTTATACTTGAAAGGCTTCCAGCCACCCTTGAAATAGTCATACCCACAGTTATCCTCGCCCTCCTCATCGGAATAATCCTGAGCACCCCAAAGTTTTTCCCTAGAATTGCCTGGGCTGATAAGGTGGCTTCGGCCTTCTCCTTCGTAGGCATGTCGATAAGCTACTTCATCTGGGGAATCTTCTTCATCATAATTTTCGGAGTAACACTGAAAATTCTCCCAATTTCGGGCAGAATAGATATGGGTATTGCGCTTCCCCACATAACAGGCTTCGTGATAATTGACAGTCTTTTAACCGGTAAGCTTGAAGCCATAGGCAGCTTCTTTAAACATCTCATAATGCCTGTAGCCGCCTTAACCCTCTACGAGATAACCCTCATCCATAGGATTAACCGTTCAAGCATGCTCAGCGTCATGCAGGAAGACTACATCTTAATGGACCGGGCGAAAGGGCTTCCCCAGCGGCATCTAGTCTTCGTCCGCGGGCTTAGAAACGCTCTCATCCCGACTCTAACCCTGCTTGGAGTTCAGTTTACAGTGCTTCTCAGCGGGACTGTGATCATAGAGAAGATGTTTGCTTGGCCTGGCATAGGGAAACTGCTTGTCTCGGCGGTGACCTACCGTGATCTCCCCCTCATCCAAGGCATCATCGCAACCTACTGCATCATCGTGATAGTCACCAACTTCATAATTGACGCCCTCTACGGCAAGATTAACCCGCGGATAAGGTACATATAAGGCTGGAATGAGGTGGAATCCTCATGGAGAAGAAAAGGCTTTTCAAACTGATTTTCCGCATAATTACGGGGAATAGAAGAGGCCTCTTCGGCTTCACCATCCTATTCATCTACATAATTATAGCTTTGGCTGCGCCTCTCTTGTCCCCCTATGACCCCCTAGAAACAGATATGGATAACGCTTATTTGCCTCCTATAGGGCTTGGAGGAACCTTAGACCACCCGTTGGGAACCGATGGGCTTGGCCGAGACATTTTTAGCCGGCTAATCCACAGCGCCAGAATCGACCTGGTTATAGCCTTCCTAGCCGCGACGGGAGCCGC
>QMYF01000091.1 GCA_003662515.1 Candidatus Hecatellales archaeon
AAAGATTTGGAGTTACTTCTAGGCGCGAAGGGTGGGAGCATTCGGCCTGCCTTAAAGGATTTAAGGCAGTTTGGTTTGATCGCCGGGGAGAAAGGCGAATACTATGTGCCCAACGCAGCCATTTTCAAAGTTAAATCCTACCTTTTGAAGGGTGGCTAAATGGCAGGGAAGGATAGGCTGGCTGAGCTGGAAAGGCGGGTTGAAAGGTTAGAGGAGAGGCTTGACAGAATCGAGAAGATGATTTCGGGAAAAATTGAAGGTAAGCCTTTGAAGGTTAAGCCTTCCATTTTCAGCCTTCTAGTGAGGCTTAGGGATGAAGGCTTCTTCGCCGAGCCACGCCTCCTAAGCGATATTAAGCGGAGGCTTGAAGAGGAAGGATACTATTATCCCCTGTCCAGCTTGACGGAGCCCCTGCTTAGGGCTGTTCGCAAACGGGTGCTGGGTAGAGTTAAAAAGGAGGGGAAGTGGGCTTACGTTCAAAGGTAGGCTAGGCCGGCTGAGGCCTGGGGTAGGCTAAATCCGTTATATCCTTTATCTGCTCGAGCAGCGTCCGCGTTAAGGTTAGCAGGATATAGAGGGTTGGAGGGCTTCTCCCATACTTGGAGGCTTCAGCCTCCAGCCTCTCTAGGGTTAAAGTTGCAGCCTCCATGCTTTTGAGGGCTGAATTGAAGATTTTATTGTTCCGGGAGAAGAGAGCCTTAAGGGCTTCCTCGTAGGCTTGGGATAGGCTCTCCCCCACCGCCTTGAGCAGGCTGGAAAGCCTACGGGCAACCATGCCTTGAACCTTAAACCTGTGGGTTAGGTCGGCTAGCTCCACCGAGGTGTCAGCTATCCGCTCCACCAAGCTGGCTGCCAGCCTGTAATCCAAACAGTCGATAGGCGAAATTCCAAGCTTCTCGCTCAATCTTGGATTCAAAATTAGGCTTCGAAGAACCCTCACCAGCAGGAAGTAAAGCCTGTCTACTTCCTCGTCTCTCTCCCTAACCTTGCCCGCCGCCTCCGGGTCTGCTGTGAGAAGAGCCCTAAAAGCGTCTTCAAGAAGACTTCTTGAAAGGACGTATTGGCGGCGGAGGATTTTCTCTGGGGGGATGGCAGTAGCCTGGAGAAGACATTGAAGAGTTACCCTCCGCACGTCTTCCTCTATTACTTCCACGCCCACCAGGCGGCTTACTGCCCTCCTAATGCGCTCTCTATCCTCTTCCTCCAGCCTCCTCTCAGCCTCAATGGTTATAAGCCCGTAGCCTAACAGGTAGCTGCTCAAAATGGCGTCCTCAAGGTTCTCAGAAGGCTTCAAGGTTACCTCCTGGGTTTCCTCAATGCCGTAGCGGGGGTCCAAAATTAGGCATCCATCCATCCGCTCCTTAACGTAGATGGGTGAACCCTTCTTGAGGTTAAACCGTTTAGCCCATTCTTTAGGGAGGGATAGGAGAAAGGTTCCATCCCTGGTGGACTGCAACCTTCGAATTTCCAATGGCTGCTAGACCTCCTTCAAATTCTTTGAATTATTCGAAGGCAAGCTTTATAGAGTTTCCCTCAGCATTTCCTAAATGATATTTTTGGAAAAATTCGTAAGCCAAATTTTTACATGAAAAGCTTTCCGGGGCCTAAAAATGGAGGATTTAAGTAAAGTTAAAGTTGACAGTCAGCAAGGCTCTCTCACCTACCTAGGTGTTGAATGGGTTCTCCTCAAGGTTGAGGCGCTTCAGGGCATGTTCGATGAAACTTATAGGGCCTTTGGCTCTGGAGCCTTAACCATCTGGTACCTGGCTGGGAAGGGCGCTGGACGGGCCATGGTTAAGCTTGTGAGAAGCCTGGAAAGGCTTGGCTCCAGAGAGGTGGCGGAGCGTATCTGCAGGGAGCTAAGCCGGATGGGTTGGGGCCGCTTCGAAATAGCCGAATGGGCGGAGGAAACGGAAAACTTCGTTTTCAGAGTTTACAATAATCCTTTCAGTCGGAGGGGTGCTGAAGCCCCCGAAGAGACAGGCTGCATCTACATTAAGGGCTATCTTGAAGGAATACTTGAGGAGCTTCTGGGCAGGCCGGTGAAGTTGAAGGAAACTTTATGCGTGTCTAAGGGGGCCTCCTACTGCGAGTTTACATCTAAGCCTCCAGCTGAAACCTCTATTAAGGCTTAGCAGGCTTAAGTTTCCCTAGAGGAGGCTTTGACAGGCAACCTGCAGGAAGCTGTAAAGAAGCTTCAAGAGGCAGGATACCAACTAAGCCTTGAAGGCTTCAATAGGCTTAAAAGTCTAAATGGGAGGGTTGACCCCCTCAAAGTGGCGGAAAAAATTTTAGAAGCAGCCAGAGAGAAAGTCCTCAGCCTTCCTTTCGTGGACGCTTCGCTGGTTGAGGAAGCTGTAAAGAAGCTTGAACCAGCCCGGGAGGAAACAGTTCTAAGCTTCGAGCCTTCCGGTAAGCCTGTTTTCAGGCCCCTAGCCCGCGAATACGAGGCTGAAATAGAGGTTTTAAAGGATCCCACAGGTGAAACTGCTTCAAAAGGGGATGTGGAAAGTTTTCTTAAGCATTTCCGAGACCGGTTTGAACGTCTTAAAAGAATTCTTATGCAGAGGCTGGATTGCAGAGATGCCTCAAGCCTTCAGGAAGCCTTAAGTCAGCCTCAGGGCTCTAAGGTCAAATTTGTATGCATGGTTTCGGAGAAGTTCAGCCGGGGGAGACGGGTTTTCCTCAGGGTGGAGGATCCCGAAGCTTCAGCCACCGTAATGTTTCAGCCTACCGTTCAAAACCCTAACCTAGCCGAGAAGGCTTCCAGCGTCTTCCCCGACCAGGTAATCTGTGTTTCCGCGGTCAGGCTTAAAGGTGATTTCTTCGCGGCAGAAGACCTCATGCTTCCCGAGATTCCCCACCATAAGCCTCATCTAGTGGAGGAGCCTCTCACCGCCCTGCTAATATCGGATCTCCATGTGGGAAGCAAGCTTTTTGAGGGGCAGCTCTTCCGGAGGATGCTTTCTTGGCTTAAGGGTGAGTTTGGTGGGCGAACTTTAAGGGAAGCAGCTAGCAGGGTGAAATATCTTGTTATTGCTGGAGACCTGGTGGATGGTGTAGGGGTTTACCCGGAGCAGGAGAGGGAGCTGGAAATCCCAGACATTTACAGGCAGTATGAGGAGGTAGCCCGCCTGCTCGAGGAGGTTCCAGACTACATCCAGATTTTAGCTATCCCAGGCAACCATGACGCCACGAGGAAGGCGTTGCCCCAGCCAGCCATAAACCGAAGCTATGGTGAAGCCCTCCACAGGCTTAGCAACTTGCTACTGCTTGGAAACCCCTCCACCGTTAAGCTTCATGGAGCCGTCTTCCTTTTACATCATGGCAGAAGTCTTGAAGACGTTTTGGCGATGCTTCCTGAAGCCAACCATGAGCAGCCTGTAAAAGCCATGGTCGCCTTGCTTAAGGCTAGGCATCTCGCCCCCATCTACGGGCAGAGAACACCCATCGCGCCGGAGCCCCAAGACTGGATGGTGGTGGACCAGGTTCCCGACTACTACCATGCAGGGCACATCCACATTTACGGCTACACGGTTTACCGTGGAATCCGCGTGGTAAACTCGGGCTGCTGGCAGAGGCAGACCAGCTACCAGCAAAGGCTAGGGCTAACCCCCACCCCGGCCACAGCCATCCTAGCAAACCTTCAAGACGCCTCCATTTCCCTGCTAGACTTCAGGAGAATCTAACCTTTCCAATAGCCTAAACCTTGAACTAGAAGTTTGGCAGCCCTTAAAGGTTCAGGTTTCCCGCCGAAAAAAGTTAACTTGCGTAGGATTTCCTCCGCTTCTGAAGGCTTCATACCGAAAGCTGAGAAATATGTTTTGCCGCCTGGAAGCTTCATAGAGGAAACCTTCTCAACCTTCCTTAAAATTTCAAGTCTAACCTTCCAGTCTTGGAAATGTTTCTTCAAGGCTTTTTCAACGGCTTTCCGCCGAGGCCTACGCGAT
>QMYF01000092.1 GCA_003662515.1 Candidatus Hecatellales archaeon
GCTTGAAGCCTCCGTTAGGCTTCCTCTCGATGCCTGTAACCTCGGAGCGCATCCAGATTTCAACGCCCTTCTCAGCGGCTATGCTGGCCATAGCCCTAAGGAAGATAGGCTTCTCCAAAATGTAGCCTTCATCAAAGCCTAGATCCTCAGACATTAGTTCAACCCATTTAGACTCGTCGGGAGCGTAAACCCTGAAGCCTTTCACCCGGTTAGCCACAAACTTCGGGGAAGGCTGCATCTCCGCATCTTTAAAGGTGGAGGCTGAAACAGCTTCACCGCAGGGTTTAGCTCCAAGGCAAGGGTCTTTCTCAACTAGGAGGACTTGGGCTCCTTTTTCGGCGGCCTTCCTAGCCGCCATAAGGCCTGCTGGGCCTGCACCCACCACTATTACGTCGAAGCTGGGGTTAGCCATGGCTGCCACCTTTAATAAATCAAGCAGAGATAGATACAAATAAGGTTATATGGGTGATGGAATATTTTTAGCCATTGGCGTGTGAAACTTTAAGGGAGACCTTTCAAGCTGGTGGTGGATTCTGACAGGCTTAATAGTTTACCCTAAGCTTGCTGAAGCCGAAAAGGTTTTAACGGAAACCTTAAGCCTCTGCCCGGAATGTTTGAGGCTGCTGAAGGCTAAGGTTTACGAGGCCAACGGGAAGGTTTGGATAAGTAAGGTTTGCCCTGAGCATGGGGAATTCACAGACCTTTACTGGGGTTCCGCCGAGCTCTACCATAGGGCTAGCAAGTATGCTAGGGATGGAAGGGGAGTAGAAAACCCCCAGGTGGTTAAGGAGAAGCCTGTCTGCCCTCTTGACTGCGGCCTCTGCAGTCTCCATAAAACCCACACGCTTCTCGCAAACCTCGTCCTAACCAACCGTTGCGACCTGAACTGCTGGTACTGCTTCTTTTACGCTGAGAGAGCGGGCTACGTTTACGAGCCAACCCTAGAACAGATAAGATATATGGTTAAAGTTTTGAGGAGCATGAAGCCTATTCCGGCGAAGGCTGTTCAGCTCACGGGTGGGGAGCCAACCCTCCGCGACGACCTCATAGAAATCATTAAAATCTGTAAGGAGGAGGGAATAGACCATGTTCAGCTGAACACGGATGGGCTTAGGCTTGCCACCGACCCTGAACTAGCCATCAAGGTGAGGAAGGCGGGAGTTAACACGGTTTACCTCAGCTATGATGGAACCACCCCGAAAACTAATCCTAAAAACCACTGGGAGATTCCTAAAATCCTCGAGAACTGTCGCAGGGCAGGCCTGGGAATCGTTCTCGTCCCCACCATTATAAACACGGTTAATGATGGGGAGGCTGGACCCATCGTTAAGTTTGCCTTGGACAACCTCGATATTATTCGGGGAGTTAACTTTCAGCCTGTTTCGCTTGTGGGCAGGGTTCCTAAAAGCGAGAGGCAGCGTTTCAGGATAACCATCCCCGACGTTATAGAGCGGATAGAGGAATACTTTGGAGGGGAAATCTCTAAGGATGACTTTTACCCTGTCCCCTGCACCTTCCCAATAAGCGAGTTTGTGGAAGCCTTGGTTGGCAAGCCTAAATTCGAGATGACCGTCCACTTCGCCTGCGGGATGGCAACCTACATCTTCAAGGAGGATAATGGGAAACTTATTCCGCTGCCGAGGTTTGTGGATGTAGACGGCCTCTTCGAGTTTTTGGCTGAGAAGGCTGAAGAGCTTAAGCAAGGCAAAAACAAGTACCGCGTGTTGGCTGGTATGCTTTTCAAGCTTGGAAGGTTTATCGACAAGGAGAAGCAGCCTAAAAACGTTAACCTTCCACGAATCCTGTTAAACATCTTCCTCAAACATGACTATAGGGCGCTGGGAGTCTTCCATCATAAGACGCTTTTCGTGGGGATGATGCACTTCCAAGACCTTTACAACTGGGATATTGAAAGGGTTAAACGCTGTGGAATCCACTATGCGGTGCCCGACGGACGGATAATACCCTTCTGCACCTTCAACGTTATCCCTCAATGGTATAGGGATAAAATCCACCGGGAGTACGGTATCCCCATCGAGGAGTGGGAGCGGAGAACCGGGAGAAAAATCAAAGACGACTATTACCGTAGGCCTGGAAACCTCCATCCCGAAGCTAAACCTCCTGAAGACTAATTCCACGCTTTTCTAGGCTTACTGTTTTGGGGTAGCCTTTGAAGGTTGAAGCCTACCTTCAGCTGGTGAGGCCTTTAAACTCCGCAATGATGGGTGTAGCCGTCCTCATAGGCGAATACATGGCTTTAGGGGGAACCTTAAACCTTCAGGCAAGCCTCCTAGGCTTCCTCACAGCCTTCACCCTTACAGGAGGCTCCATGGCTGCCAACGACTACTTCGACAGGGAAGTAGACAGGGTAAACGAGCCTGAAAGACCTATCCCCAGCGGGAGAGTTACACCTCGAGAGGCTCTTTGGCTGGCTGGGATTCTCGGCGCCGTAGGACTCTTCCTCTCCTTTCTAAGCTGGCTTTTCTTTAGAGGCTTTCTGGCCCCGCTGGTGGCTTCAGCCTCCTTCACCCTCGCCATCTATTATAATGGCTGGGGGAAACGTTTGGGGCTTCTGGGAAACCTGATGGTTAGCGGATGTGTGGCTATTCCCTTCCTTTACGGAGCCTTCATGGTAGGCGTTTACCCAAGCCTCCTCCTAGCCTTCTTTGCAGCCCTCGCCTTCCTAGCAAACACTGGAAGGGAAATCCTGAAGGGGATAGCCGACGTGGAGGGGGACAAGCTGAGAGGCGTCAAAACCTTAGCCATAACTTGGGGGGCGTGGAAAGCCGCCCTCGCAGCCTCAGCCTTCTACCTGGCCGCAGTAATCCTAAGCCTCATACCGCCATTTCTGGGGGCAGTTTCCCCTTGGTATATTCCCCCGGTGGCTTTGGCTTGTGCAGGCTTCCTCTACGTTAGCTTTAGGATTCTCTGGAAGCCTGGCAGGGTGGAGGCTAGGAAGCTTAAAAAGTTAAGCCTCTTCTGGATGCTTTCAGGTATGGTAGGCTTCCTGCTAGGTGTCCCCTAGAGGGTTTCACGGATGGTTTTATTTGTTGTGGAACATTTGGAGGAAACCTTAGGAGAATGGCTTCTTATCGAGTATGAGCATGCAAGAAGGCTTCTGCAACCTTACAGGCTTCTAGTAACCAACGTTCGCAAGCCCAGCCACAGGAGGAAGCTTGAAGACGAAGGCTTCCAAGTTGACCGGCGCAGGGTCTTCGAGCTTTTCAACCCTGAAAGACTTCTGGTTTTGGATCCTAAGGCTGGGAAGCTTCTGCAGCCGGAAGATTTTGAGGGGGTGGAGGCTCTGGTTGTTGGGGGGATTCTCGGCGACCATCCTCCCCGAGGGAGAACTTGGAGTCTTCTCACAAGGTTCTGCATTGGGGCGAGGGTTAGAAGCCTGGGTAAACCTCAGTTCACCATTGATGGCGCCCTTTTCATGGCGAAGAAAGTTTATGAGGGGGTGCGGCTGGAGGAAATTCCCGTAGTAGACCAAGTGACCTTGAAAGTTTCAAAGGCTCATGAAATCGAGATACCCTACGGCTACCCGCTGGTGGATGGGAAGCCTCTGATTTCCCCAAAACTGGTGGAATACCTTCTTTCCGGATGGAGCCCAGAAGGCTTCTAAGGTTTTCCAGCGTGAAGGATTTTAGCTAGGTTCCCGAGGTATTCTCGGTAGGCTTTCTTGCCTTTATCGGTGAGCTCGTAGAGGGTTTGAGGTTTTCTCCCCACAAACCTTTTTTCGACTTTCAGGTAGCCTGCCTGCTCGAGGGCGCGGAGGTGGGTGGCAAGGTTTCCCTCACTGGTTTTAAGCAGCCTCTTCAAAGTGTTGAAGTCTGCCTTGTTCGCGTGGAAGAGAATGGTGGCGATGGCCAGCCGAACCTTTTCGTGAAGAAGCTTGTCAAGCTCAGTTATAGCCTTCGCAAGCCTTTCAGCCTCAGCCAACC
>QMYF01000093.1 GCA_003662515.1 Candidatus Hecatellales archaeon
CGTCCGCATAGCTAAGCTGGTGGTTAGCCCTTCGCTTCCCGAGGGGGCTGAATGCCTCTTCAAGATTACCGAGAAGGGTATAGAGGACGTGGAGCCTGGAAGGGAGCGACGCTGAAATGACCACCATACCTAAAACCCTTGTGGAAAAGTTTTACCGTTCCACCTTTAACAGGAACTTCGCTGAAGCTGAAAGGCTGCTAGGAAGAATTAGGAGAAGGCTTCCAAAAGGGGAGTGGGGTGTAGGCTTCTCCACAGCCCTTGAAGGCATCATGACCGCCTACAAAACCAAAGACGACAAATATGTTTTCGTTAACAGGCTTCCCAAGGAGAAGGGTGAAGCCCTCAGGCTGGCTGAAGAGTTTAAGGGGAAAGTGGAGAGACAGGTTTCCTCAGAGTTTGACAAGGGATATTTCTCCGCCTGGGAATTCCTGGTGAGGCTTATCGCCAGCGGGAAGCTTAAGCCTCCCAGCTAAACCATTCCAGCCGACCACAACATGAGCGTGTAAAAGAAAACCCAGAAGGAAAACCAGGCAATAAAATACGCGAAAACTCCTTGGAGAGCCAGGTCTTTAGGCCTCTTCAAGCTTTCAGGCTTAACCCTGAAAACATATTTCGCTGTTAGAACGGTGAGGATATAGCCGAGGAGGGCTAGGAGGAAGGCGAGATAGGCTGAGAAGCCGTCGAGGATTCCTTTGAAGGAGATGTAGGCGCTGAGGGGGCTTATGGCTAACGCGAGAAGATAGCGGGACCACCAAAGCTTTTCGCTGGTGTCCAATACAGTTAAGCCTCCATTATAGGTTTAAAACATTCAATAATTAAACTATCGCATAAAAGTATGCTGCCTGGAAAGAGGGAAAACCTCCTTGGCTGAGCGGAAAGAGCCGCAGCTATCCAGCTTCGACATTAAAATTCTCGTGAAAGAGCTAGAAGAGAAACTTACAGGATGCTATGTTGACAAAGTTTACCAGGTTGGCCCTAAAAGCCTCCTTTTCAGGCTTACTAAGCCAGGTGAAACCGCAAGAATGCTTGTGGTTGAAGCGGGGAGACGCATCCATTTAACCCGCTATCTGGTTGAAAAGCCTCCCCGGCCGCCACCCTTCTGTGCAGCTCTCCGGAAACATCTCACCAACGCGAGGATCTCCAAGGTTGAGCAGCCGAACCTTGAACGCATAGTCATCCTCCATTTTTCTTCTGGGCGGGGAGCGTATAGGCTGGTGGCTGAGCTTTTCGCGCGGGGGAACCTGCTTCTCCTTGATGAGGCTGGAAGAATTGTTCAGGCTTTATCCCAGCGGAAAATGGGTGGCAGAAGCTTCCTTAAAGGTGAAATCTACCAGCTTCCTTCTTCCGGCGCCACCGAGCTGCCTGAAAGCGTGGAGAAGCTTCATGAAGCCTTGAAAGGCTTCCGCGGGGAGGTGGTGAAGGCTTTAACGAGAATTTACGGGGTGGGAGGCCTCTACGCTGAAGAGTTCCTCGCCAGAGCTGGTGTGGATAAGGCTAAGAAAAGCCGGGAGGTAAGCCTTGAAGAGGCGGAGAAAATTCATAGGGCTGCCTTAGAGGTTTTCAGGCTGCTCGAAAAACCTGAACCCATGCTTTACCTTGATGGGGAAGGGAAACCTATGGCTGTGGCTCCCTTCCCCCTGAAAAGGCTGGAGGCCTTTACGGGTAAACGTTTCCCAAGCCTTAATGAGGCTGTAGACGAGCTTTTCTCCCATGGGGAGGCTGAAAGGGCGAAGAGGCTGAAGGAGGAGCAGCTGAAACTCCGCTTGGAAGAGTTGAAACGTATAGTGGCTGAGCAGGAAACCGCTGTTAAGGCTTTGGAGGAGCAGGCTGTAAGGCTTCGAAGAATGGGTGAGGCTGCCTTCAGGAATGCCCCCCTCCTCCAAGACTTATTGAAGAGGATTGAGGTTGAGGTGGCTGGGGGAGGCTGGCAGAAAGCCCAGGAAGCCGTGGCTGAGGCTAAAGGTAAAGGGGAATATCCTTTAAGTCTCGTTGAAGGCTTCGAGCCTAAGGAGCGGAAGGTTAAGGTTTCCCTGGAAGGCTTAACCTTAGAGCTTAAACTTGGCAAATCCGCCTACGAGAATGCTTCAGCCTACTATGATGAAGCTAAGGTCTTGGAGGGGAAACTTTCCAGGCTTAAGGCTGCCCTCGAAGAAACCCGTAGAAAGATGGCTGAGGTGGAAGAACAGGTTTCCTTAGAGGAGGCTGAACCCGCTAAGCCTGTGAGGCTACGCGAGAAAAAATGGTTTGAAAAGTTCAGGTTTTTCCATACCTCGGAAGGCTTTCTCGTGGTGGCTGGGAAGGATGCCTCCTCCAACGAGGCCTTAATTAAGAGGCATACGGAGCCTCACGACCTCGTGTTCCACACAGAGCTTCCAGGCTCGCCTTTCGTGGTGCTTAAAACCGAAGGTAAACAACCTTCAGAGGCTTCGCTGAGGGAGGCTGCAGTTTTCGCCGCCTGCTATAGTAGGGCTTGGAGGGAAGGCTTCTCCGCCGTAGACGTCTACTATGTTAAGCCTGAACAGCTAAGTAAGTCTGCGCCTTCCGGCGAGTATCTGCCGCGGGGAAGCTTCATGGTTTACGGGAAGAGAACCTATCTGGAGGGGGTTCCCTTAAGGCTGGCTTTAACCGTAAACCCTGAAGACAGCGAATATCCTGTTAAGGCTGTTCCGCCGGAAACCGCTCAGGCTGAAGCAGGCCTCTGGGCTGAAATAGCTCCTGGAAACCTTAAAGCGAAAGACCTAGCCTCAAAGGTTAAAAGCAGACTTGTCGAGTTGGCTTCAAAGGAGGAAAAGCCGAAGCTTCTCCGGATTCCTGTTGAAGCCTTTTCGCCTCTTATCCCTTATGGGGTTGGAAGTTTGGTTGGCGTTTTTAAGGGTAGGAGGCTTAAATAAAAGATTTATTTGGCTCCTAACGCTGGTTATAGTAGCCTTTCCAAGACTTCCTTTAGGGTGTAAACGTTGGCTTCAAACCTGATGCCTGAAATCAAGGTTAAAGAGGTCATGCGGTCTCCCGTCTACACGATAAGCGAGAAGGCTACGGTGGATGAGGCGGCTAAACTGCTGGCTGAGCATGAGGTCGGAAGCCTCGTCGTGGTGAACGAGGAAGGTAAGCCTGTAGGAATCCTTACCGAGAGAGACCTGGTTCGCAGGGTGATGGTTAAAAACCTCCTCCCCTCCCAGGTTAAGGTTTCAGAGGTGATGAGTAGCCCACTTATCACCATTCCTCCAGACATAAGCCTTAAAGAAGCCGCCAGACAGATGGGGCAGCTTGGAATCAAAAAGCTGGTGATAGTTGAAAAGGATCAGCCAATAGGCATTATCTCAAGCAGGGAGGTTCTTCAAACCACACCCACCCTCATCGACGTTCTACATGAAAGGGTTAAGGTTGGAATGGTTCCGCCTAGAAGGTCTGGAGGCTCCATGTCTGGTTACTGTGAAAGCTGCGGTCAATGGTCGGATGCATTGGTGGAAGCCAACGGCAGCTTCGTCTGCGAGGAATGCGCTTCAGAAGTAACCTCTGAATGAGAGACAGGCCCCCTCGATTCTTTAACTTTTATGAGGAGGAGGGCTAGGCCTACCAAGGTTATGGTTGAGCCTAGAAGGAGGGTTACCTTAAATCCTACATGGTCGGCTAGGTAGCCTCCGAGGGCTGGACCTATAATCCAGCCGATAAACCATGTGCGCTCATACATGCCCATAGCCCATCCTCGCTCCTTTTCCGGCGCTAAATCCGCGATGAAGGCTGTTGCCACGGTGCCTAGGGCTGCCCAGGTGGCTCCCTCCAAGGCCTGAATTGGGAAGGCGTAAACCGCCCGGTCGATGAGGGCGTAGAGGAGGAAGGCGACGGTGAAGCCTGCCATGGAAGCCGCCATTACAGGTTTCCTTCCAAACCTGTCGGAGAATCTTCCAATCTGCGGGGAAACTAGGGCGCCTACAGCCGAGCC
>QMYF01000094.1 GCA_003662515.1 Candidatus Hecatellales archaeon
GGCTGCGGGTGAAGCTTCCCCCCTCAAACCTCCTCCTAATCAGCGACAGGCCGGAAGCAGTCTCCGCAGCCCTAGCTTCCTTCACCTACCATAGGGCAAGCCTAGAAGCCTACGTGGCTGAAAACCCCTACTACTGTTACAGCCTTGAACCAGTTGAAGTCGAGCGTTGGGCTCCTGAAGCCGTCAAGCTGGCGGCTGAGGCAGCCTTCAAGGCGAAGGTGGGCCCCATGGCGGCTGTTCCAGGAGCCCTAGCCGAGCTAGCTCTCCAAGCCATGGCTGAGCAGAAGGCTAAGGTGGGCGTGGTGGAGAATGGAGGGGAAATAGCAGCCTTCACCGATAGGCCTTTAACGGTAGCAGTCTACGCGGGGAACTCCCCCCTCTCAGGGAGGATAGGCTTTGTTTTAAGCCCCGAGGAAACCCCGATAGGGATAGCTACCAGCTCAGCCACCGTAAGCCACGCCATAAACTTCGGTGAGGCAGACGCGGCGGTAGCCCTAGCCGAGTCGACAGCCCTCGCCGACGCGGCAGCCAAGGCCGCCTGCAACGCGGTTAAAGGTGAAATCAAAGCCTCCATAAGGAAAGGTTTAGAGGCAGCCTTAAAGGTTCCCGGAGTGAGGGGAGCCCTAATTGTTAGAGGCAAATTCTTCGGTGCAGCTGGCCGTCTTCCAAGGCTTATAGCCTTAAAGGGCGGTGTGGAAGAAGCCTTTAAAAGCGCCTTGAAGGTGCTTTGACACCTAAGGTAAAACTTTCGGGAGACTAAATTTTATTTGGGTGGAAGGCTGACTGTAAAGCCGGAGGGGAAGGCTTTTCAGGAGGCGGAAAGATGAGTTTAGAAAACATTAAGCGGGTTTGCGTTGTTGGAGCAGGAGTTATGGGTTCAGGCATAGTCCAGGTGTTTGCTCAAGCAGGCTACGAGGTCACCATGGTAGATATAGCTGAAGAGTTTCTCCAGAAAGGGTTAAACAACATCCGTAAAAACTTGGACAGGGCGGTGGCTAAAGGTAAAATGAGCAAGGAGGAGGCAGACGCTGTTTTAGGGAGAATAAAAACCACTTTAAGCCTCACTGAGGGAGCTAAAGACGCAGACTTCGTGGTTGAAGCAGTGGTTGAAGACATGAGTGTTAAAAAGCAGGTTTTCAGCAGGCTGGATGAGGTTTGCAGGCCTGAGGTAATATTGGCCTCTAACACTTCCACCCTAAGCATCACCGAGCTTGGCTCCATAACGAAGAGGCCTGACAAAGTGGTGGGAATGCACTTCTTCAACCCTGCACCCGTCATGAAGCTTGTGGAAATCATTGCGGGAATGAAAACTTCCCCTGAAACCTTGAACACGGTTAAGGCTCTAGCTGAAAAGCTGGGTAAAACTCCTGTGCAAGTTAAAGATTCGCCGGGCTTCATTGTTAACAGGCTTCTAAACCCCATGCTGAACGAAGCCTGCTTCCTCATTATGGAGGGCGTAGCCACCCCAGAGGAAATAGACACCGCCATGAAGCTGGGATGCAACCACCCCATGGGTCCCTGCGAACTCATGGACCTGATAGGCTTAGATATAGTCCTAGCCATTATGGAAAGCCTCTACCGGGAGACGGGGGACCCCAAGTTCAGGCCGGCTCCCCTGCTGAAAAAGATGGTTAGGGCAGGCCTCCTAGGCCGAAAGTCAGGCAAAGGCTTCTACACCTACCAGTAGTCTTCCCCGGGTGAAACATGATGGCTGAGGAGAAAGCTTTAATTCGAAGCCTTGAAGGCAAAGCCTTGTGGCTCACCATTAACAGGCCTAAAGCCTTCAACGCGTTAAACAGCGAGGTTTTCCAAGGCATAAGGGAGGGTCTCGCCGAGGCGGAAGCAAACCCCAACATAGCCGTGGTGGTGATAACAGGGGCTGGAGAAAAAGCCTTCTCAGCTGGAGCCGACGTTGAAAAGTTCAAGTCTCCCAATGTGGAGGAGGTCAGAGAATTCATTAAGCTCGGCCAGGAAACCATCCTCAAAGTTTTAAGGTTTCCAAAGCCCACCATCGCGGCGGTCAACGGGGTGGCTCTCGGGGGAGGCTGCGAGCTTGCCATGGCCTGTGACATTAGAATCGCCTCAGAAAACGCGAGGTTCGGCCAGCCGGAGCCAAGGCTGGGAATAATCCCAGGCTGGGGTGGAACCCAGCTTATGCCTAGGCTTCTCGGGCTGGCGAAGGCTAAAGAGCTTCTATTAACTGGCAGGGTTATCTCGGCTCAGGAGGCTGAGAGGCTAGGCCTGGTGAGCCGTGTGGTAGCTCAGGGAGAACTGAAGAAGGCTGTGGAAGAGCTTGTGGAAACCATTGGAGGGTTGGCTCCCCTAGCCATTCAAGCCGTAAAGCGGATTCTCACCGCCCAAGCTGAGAGGATGCTTGAGGAAGGCTTAAGAGAAGAGCTGGAAAGCTTCATGAAATGCTACGAGACAGAGGACAGGGTGGAGGGAGTTTCAGCCTTCTTCGAGAAGCGGAAGCCAGCCTTCAAAGGCAGGTAGAAACAACCGCTTCCCCCTTTATTTTCCCTTCAAATGCGGATTTGTTTTCCTCGCTATTTCCATGAGTTCTTCAGCTTTAGCCTCCGAGATGAGCTTCCTATTCTTCAGGTCCTCTATGCATTTGTCAGCGTATTTGCACCAGCTTACACAGGAGGCGGAAGCCTCACGGTGGAGGGTTTTCCCACAGTTCGGACATTTAACCTCAACCTCATCGCTGAAAAATTCCACTTCTTCACCGCAGGCAGGACAGGTTCTCACAACGATGTCGGCGGGGCGAATTAAATCCTTTATTCCGGGACAATGCTTGTAGGCCAAGGCTTAAACCTCGATGCTTCCTTTTCTCTAGGTTTCTATTAAATTTTTTCTAGAAAGTTTACTCGAGCATACTCCTAACCCTTTCAACCAGCCTGGGGAGGATCTTCCCAGCCTTCCCGAAAAGGGAGAGGTCAGCTATCCCGGTTAGCGGGGTTGCCTCCATGTTGACTTCTATAATGGCGGTTTTCCCCTCTCCCAAGCCTGAGCTAAACCATAAGGGGCTAGAGGGTCTAAACTTGAATTTGGCCAGGTAGGGCAGCTCCGCTGCGGGGTAGACGACGGCTGAGGTTCCAACCACCAGCATTAAGTCGCATTTTAAGGCTTCCTCCTCGGCTTTTCTGAAAGCCTCGAAGGGGAGAGGCTCCTCGAAGAAGACGACGGTAGGCTTAAGAAGGCCTCCGCAGGAACATTTAGGAGGATTCTCTCCTCCAGCTACCCTTCCTTCCACCTCCCCCATAGGGTATTCCCTTCCACAGCTTAGACACCTAGCCTTACCGAGGTTTCCATGGAGCTCCACCACGTGGCGGCTGCCAGCCTTCTGGTGGAGGCCGTCCACGTTCTGGGTTATCACGCATTTAAGCTTGCCAAGCCTTTCGAGTTCAGCCAACGCGAAATGGGCTGGGTTAGGCTTAGCCCTATCAAGTCCCGCGAAGATTTCAAGGTGAAGCCTCCAATATTTGGCCGGATTTGAAAGGAAGCTTCGCAGGGTGAAATCTTCCGGGTCGTATTTCCTCCATAAACCTTTAGGCCCTCTAAAGTCTGGTATGCCGCTTTCCGTGGAGATACCCGCCCCAGTTAAAGCTACGCAATGCTTAGACGTAGCGATCCTTCGAGCTGCCTCCTCCAAAAGTCTTTCAGCTTCCACGGCAAAAGGTCTAACGTTTTCCAGCCTTTAAACTGTTAGGTTGCCCGGGGGAATCGCCAATAAATTATAACGCGTCTATAGGCTGGCAGAAAGCCGCTAGAAGGTTAAACGAAAAATTTGTTTTTCTTTCCCCTGCAACCTAGCAAGTTACAGGCTTCCTTTCATCTTCAGGGAGAACGCCGATACAC
>QMYF01000095.1 GCA_003662515.1 Candidatus Hecatellales archaeon
ACTCCATGTAGCTTATGTGGCCCCCATGAGGAACTGAAAGGCACATCAGGAGGTCTCCAGGCTGAGCTAACGCATAGAAGACGGCTAGGTTAGCCATGCAGCCTGAAAGAGGCTTAACACTAACATATTTAGCCTTAAAAAGCTTTCTCGCCAGCTTTAAAGTTAAACTTTCAATCTCGTCGAAGTACTTGGTTCCCTCGTAAAGCCTATTGTAGGGTTCACCTTCAGCATACCTGTGGCCGAAGTCTGAGGCTAGGGCTTCCCTCACCGCCGGGCTGGTCAAGTTTTCGCTGGCGATAAGGTTGATGCAGCGGCTTCTCCACCGGTGATGTTTCCTGGCGATGGCTCTAACCTGTTCAAGGCTTGGCAAAGCCTAGGCCTCCAGGGCAAACCGAACATTCAATTAACAATCCCCAGAAAAGTTAAATGTTTCCACGGTTGAAGGCTTCATGATGGCTGAAGGCTGGTGAAGGATACTCCATGTTTCATCTTGAATGCATTGTTTGCGGGCAGAGGTATGGGGCAGAAGAGGTAGTTTACACTTGCAGCCGTTGCGGAAACCTTCTCGACGTCAAATATGATTATAAGCTTCTGGAGGAGCGTCTTTCCAAGGTCGACTTGAAGCGGAGGCCTCTCTCCGTCTGGCGCTATAGGGAGCTTCTCCCCATAAAGGATGAAGGGAAAATAGTCAGCCTGAAGGAGGGAGGAACCAAGCTTCACTACTGTCGAAGGCTAGGCGAAGCCTTAGGCTTGAAAAGTCTCTACGTTAAAACTGAGGGAGACAATCCTACGGGCTCCTTTAAGGATAGAGGCATGACCGTGGGGATAACCAAAGCCTTAGAATACGGGTTTAAAGCGGTTATCTGCGCCTCGACAGGGAACACTTCAGCCAGCCTCGCCGCCTACGCGGCTAAAGCCGGAATAACCTGCATTGTGCTTATCCCCTCAGGGAAAATAGCCTACGGGAAGCTGGCTCAAGCCATAGTTTACGGGGCGAAAATCGTCCAGGTTAAAGGAAACTTCGACGATGCCTTACGCATAGTTATGGAGCTTTCGCTGAAAGGCAAATTTTACCTTTTAAACTCTGTGAACCCCTACCGGGTGGAAGGCCAGAAAACCCTAGCCTACGAGGTGGCAGACCAGCTGGGCAGGCCTCCAAGCTTCCTAGTGGTGCCTGTGGGGAATGCTGGAAACATAAGCGCCATCTGGAAGGGCTTCAAAGAGTATAAGCGGCTGGGCTTCGCAGAGGCCACGCCGAAAATGATGGGGATCCAGGCTGAGGGAGCCTCACCCATAGCTGAAGCTGTTAAGCTGGGGTTAAGCGAGATAAGGCCTGTGGAGAAGCCTGAAACCGTGGCTACAGCCATAAGGATAGGTTCGCCGGTAAACTGGAGGAAGGCTTTAAACGCCATAAGAGAGTCTGGAGGAACAGCTGAAACCGTTTCAGACAGGGAAATAGTTGAAGCTCAAAAGCTTCTAGCTAGGCTTGAAGGCCTCTTCGTGGAGCCTGCCAGCGCGGCCTCGATTGCTGGTCTAAGAAAACTAGTGGAGCAGGGGGCCATCGACAAGGATGAACTTGTAGTCTGCGTGGCTACGGGGCATGGATTAAAGGATCCTGACACACCGGTTAGGTTTGGTGAGCCTCCGCTTGAGGCGGATAAAACCTTGGAAGCCGTGGTGAAAATTTTGGAGGAGAGATGAAAGGTTGAGGATTATCCTTGTTGGGTTTGGAACCGTTGGCCAAAGCTTTGTGAAGCTTCTCTCAGAGCTTCAGCAGACGCTTCAGGCCGAATACGGGATTAACCCTAGGGTGGTGGCTGCCGCCGACAGGGGAGGCGTAGCCGTCAACGTTAAAGGCTTAAATTTGGAGAGACTGCTTGAGGTTAAAAAGGCTGAAGGGACGGTGGCAGCCTACCCTGAGGGGGGTCAACGTAAAACCTCGATTGTAAGAATGATTGAGGAGACTCCTGCCGAGGTACTAGTAGAAGTAACACCTACCAATATTGAGGATGGCGAGCCTGGCATGAGCCACATTATGGCTGCTCTACGCTCGGGGAAGCATGTGGTTACCGCAAATAAGGGTCCTATGGCCCTAGCCTTTCAAGCCTTGATGGAGCTCGCCGAATATAACGGCGTGGTTTTAAGGTTTAGCGGTTGCGTTGGAGGCGGAACACCAGTAATAGACTTCGCTGGGAAATGCCTCCTTGGCGACAAGATAACAAGCATTCGAGGAATCCTCAACGGAACCACCAACTATATTTTGACGCGGATGGCTGAGGAAGGGCTGAGCTTTGAGCAGGCCTTGGAGGAGGCGCAGAAAGCAGGCTATGCTGAAGCTGACCCTTCCATGGATGTGGACGGCTGGGATTCAGCCTGTAAGCTGGTGATTCTGGCCAACTGGGTTCTCAAACGTAAGGTTCGCCTTGAAAACGTTAAAGTTGAAGGTATCCGTGGGGTTACCGTTGAGGATGTGGAGGAAGCTTCGGCGAGAGGCGAAAGAATTAAGCTTATCGCCTACGCTGACGAGGAGGAGTTGAAGGTTTCCCCTGAAACCGTTCCAGTAGGCCATCCTCTCTGCGTCAGCGGGGTTCTCAACGCTGTATGTTTCACCTCTAAATATGCTGGGGAGGAAACCGTTATAGGGAAGGGTGCTGGAGGTATGGAGACAGCCAGTGCCATTCTGCGTGACCTGATAAATATTAAGAGGTTTGAAGCCTCTATCGGTTGAAAGGGAAAGGTGAGCCTTTTTGAGGCTTGTCATGAAGTTCGGGGGCAGCTCCCTAGAGTCTGAGGAAGGCCTCCGCAAAATATGCTATGTCGTGGAGAGGCAGGCTAAGGCTGGAGATAAGATAGCTGTGGTGGCTTCAGCCATAGGGGACACCACAGACCGCTTACTGGAAATCTGCGAGAAAGCGGCTGGAGGAGACAAGAAAAGCGTGGAAGACTTCGTTTACGACCTGAAAGCCGAGCACCTTAAAATTTGCAATATCGCCGCCACCTGCGGCGAGGCGCGCATGGAAATAGGCCATGAAATTTCCAGGCTCATCGACGAGCTTAGAGACGTGCTAATAGGTATAGCTCACGTGAGGGAGGTAACCCCGAAAATCAGAGACTATGTTTTATCCTTTGGGGAGAGGCTTTCCGTCCCCATTCTCTGGGCATGCCTCCGCTCGAAAGGCCTTAAAACGGAAAAATTCACCGGAAGCGAGGCTGGAATAGTAACGGACTCCAACTTTGGTAATGCTAGGCCTCTCCTCGAGCTAACCTTCCACCAGGTTAAGGTAAGGTTGGGGAAGCTTTACGAGGCTGGAGTGATCCCCGTGGTTTCAGGCTTCATCGCCTCCGACCAGAATGGGAGAACCACCACGATGGGACGTGGAGGCTCGGATTTAACGGCTTCTCTGCTGGCTGCAGCCCTCAACGCCGACGAAATTTGGCTTTGGACGGATGTAGACGGCATCATGACAGCTAACCCTAAAATTGAGCCTTCCGCCAAAACCATACGTCAGCTATCCTTCCAGGAAGCCATGGAGATGGCCTTCTTCGGGGCTAAGGGAATTCACCCCAAAGCCATTGAGGTGGCAATGGATAAGGGAATTCCCATTCGGGTGAAAAACACGTTTAACCCCGACGGGCCTGAAACCCTAATCTCCGAGGAGGCTGAAATCGTTCCAGGCTTCGCCGCGAAAGCCGTATCCCTTATACCCAAAGTTTCCGTGATAACGGTGGAAGGCGCAGGGATGGTTGGAGCCTCAGAGGTGGCAGCGGAACTCTTCCAAATCTTAGTCGAAAAGAAGACTAGCATCCTCATGGTTTCCCAGGGCTCCTCGGAAGCCAACATTTCCTTTGTGGTTCCGAGG
>QMYF01000096.1 GCA_003662515.1 Candidatus Hecatellales archaeon
GGTTAAAAGGCAGAAGCTGGAAGGCCACTACGGAAACCCCATAATTCTCTACGCTTGGAAAACTGGGAAGAAAAGCCTGATAAGGAAGGTTTTACTTGGCCTTTTCCCGCGGATTATGGAGCCTGACAGGAGGCTGCTTCTAGCAGGCTTGGAGGAGAGGATAGATGAGGAGGGAAACTTTTACCTTCGCCTCGACAAGCAGGAAGCATACCTGGGAAGAATAAAGCTTGGGGAAGCCGACCCTATAAGGCTGAAGGTTAAGCTGGCAATCCCAGCCCGACAGCGGAAAAAGCTTCTCAAAGCTTTCGAAAGCCTCTTGGAGGGGAAAGTCGACCCTTAAAGGTGGAGGCGGAAGATGGGCGGCTTTGTAGACTTGCAGGTGGCTTTTCCGGAAAGCCTTGAGAAAGCTGAAAGCCTGGCTTTCCACCTGCGGAAACTCGGATTTAAAGCTGTAGCCTTAACCGTTCAAAACGGCGGGAAACCTGAAAATCTTGAGGAAGTTAAAGAGGTTTTCAGCCGGCATCGGGTTGAGGCTGCTCTGCGAGTTAACCTTTCACCGGAAACATCTGGCAGGCTTCTCAAGGATTTAAGGAGGCTTCGAGGACTCTTCGAGATTATAGGGGTAATCTGCTGTAATAAGCAGGTGGCAAGGCAGGCAGCCAAAGACCATAGAGTAGACCTTCTGCTTTTCCCTCCCGGAAAACTCAGGCTCTTCGATAGGGCTGAGGTGGAGTTGGCTTCAGGTTCGGAGGCTGCCCTCGAGCTTCCTTTATCCTCCCTGCTAGATGTCTCAGGCCGCCAGAGGCTCACCTATTTCTGGGAGGCTGCGAGAGCTTCACGGCTGGCATTGAAGAGGAATATTCCGGTGGTGTTAACCAGCGGGGCTAAAGACCTTTACGGGTTGAGGGCTCCCCGAGACCTGGCGGCGGTGGGTGAAGCGGTTTACGGGCTGCCTTCCCAGGCAGCCTTAGCCTCCGTTTCAAAGGTTCCATGGCGGATTCTCGAGAGGAATCGAGAGAAGCTTTCCCAAGACTTTGTTGAGGTTGGCGTTAGACTGGTGAGAAGGAATGGGGACTGTTAAGCCTCGGAAGCGTTACCTCCTCTTCCACGTGGAGGCGGAGAAGCAACTACACGAGAAAAACGTTAAGGAGGCTGTTTTCTCAGGGTTCCAGAGGCTTTTCGGGGAGGTTGAGGCGGGTAGGCTTGGAATCCGCTGGGTTGGCTTCAAACCGGAGGAGAGGTGGGGAATTCTCCTCTGCAGTCAGGAGGCTGTGGTTAAGGTTAGGGCGGCTTTAGCCCTCCTCACCAGCCTTGAGGGTGGGAAAGCACGGTTCTCCACTGTAAGGGTTTCAGGAACCCTCAAAAGTTTAAGGGAATTCCTCCGAGAGAGGAAACCTTAATTTTTCCTCGACTTTTCCAGGGGAAATTTTTCTAGGAATTCTTCAAGCTTGCTGAGGGTTTCCCTGCTTACGGCATGTTCAATGGCGCAGGCATCCTTTTCCGCTGTTTCAGCGTCCACACCAAGTATTTCCCTTAAAAAACGGTAGACGGCTTGATGGGTTCTGAAAACCTTCTCGGCTATTTCTCTACCCTTACTCGTTAGGGTTACCGTGCCGTAGCGTTCATGTTTTATTAGGCCTCGGTCAGCCAGTTTAATTAGGGCTTCAGAAACACTAGCTTTTTTCACTTTAAGCTTGGCAGCCAGATCTGTTACACGAACCTCCCCCTTTTCTCTACCAAGAAGATAAATGGCTTCGAGATAGTCTTCAAAGGACGCAGAATAAGTTTTACCCTTCATCTCTCCTTAGCAAATATTCCGTCTAACCGTTTTAAGGTTTCTCTAAGCTGGATTCAAGCTCATTCAAGAGCTGTTTGACCCCTACGTATGCAAACCAGAGAATAAATGAAAAGCGGGGTTAACATGATGCCTCCGACAACAATGGGCATAAGTAATCCTTCAGCCAAATTGTAACCAGCCTCCTCACCCATTAGGAAGCAAACTATCCATGCGTCTCCAATGCTAGCAGCCACCACAAGAAGCTGAAAGCATAGAAGAGCTACCCCAATTGCAGAGCCTATGAGCAGGCAGGAGAAACCTCTATAATCCTTAAGTCCCTTAATTAGGGAGCCAACCATTAAAATGCCAACCGTAAATTGAGCGACAAACCACCCCACATCCCCAGGCAGGAAAAGACCAAGCCAAACGCCACCATACTCAGGGATAGTGAAGCTTAAAGCCCAGCTGTAAAGTTCTAAGGCTGAATAAGCGAGGTAGAAGGCTCCTATGATGAGGATTGCAACATATAGTGGTTTATGGCTGTTTAAGGCTTATCCCCCCAGTCCAACCAGGCTTCCTACACCCATTATGAGGAGAGCCACCAAGTATGCAAGTATAAGTTCATACACCACCGTGAAAAGGGCGTACTTCAACCCTAACTCGCCTCTTATAATAGCTAGGGTGGCGAGGCATGGAAGGTAGAGGAGCACGAAAGCCATGTAGGCGTAGGCTGATAGCGGGGTGAAAGCTCCACTCAAAGCTTCCACAAGTCCTTCCTCGCTAACCCCGAAAAGCACCGCCATAGACCCTACCACAATCTCCTTGGCTATAAATCCGAAGAACAGCGCTGCAGAAGCCCTCCAATCCCAGCCCATTGGGGTGAAAACCTTCTCTAATCCGTGGCCTAGCATCCCAATCCAGCTTTGCTCGAGCAGCGTAGCATCCTCAAGGGCTTCAACGCCAAGATAGCCGCTGGGCCCTGTTATGGACAGCAGCCAAACTGCAACTACACCTATAAATATTACGGTTCCAGCCTTAAACAGAAACCTCTTAAGTCTCTCCCAAGTTTTTATACCCACACTTTTCAGCATTGGCTTCATGTAGGGTGGTAGCTCCATTATAAATCCGCTTGAGGGACCCTTGAAAAGCAATTTTCTGAATAGAGTCGCCATAATCAAGGCGAAGACTACTCCTAAAATGTACATGCTCCAAACTACACCAGCAGCGTAGGCTGGAAATAGGGCGCCAGCCACAACGAGGTATACTGGAAGCCTAGCTGAGCATGATATGAGGGGACAGACAAGCGCCGTAGTTTTCCTATCGTTCTCGTCTTCAATGGTTCTCGTCGCAATTATTCCCGGCAGGTTGCATCCAAAGCCTAAGATTAACGGGAGCAGAGACTTACCAGTAAGATGAAGCTTATGCATTATTTTATCTACTACGAAGGCAGCCCTAGCCATGTAGCCTATATCCTCGAGCAATGCGAGAAATATGAAAATAAAAGCCAGATTTGGCACGAACACTAGGATTGAGCCTACGCCAGTTATGATGCCATCGGCGAGCAGGGAGCCAGCCAGCCCAGGCATAGTTGCAGCTAAATCATAGAGGAAGCAGCCGAAAAACCAGTCTATTAGGTCGCAGAGTGGAGCTGCAACGTCGAATGCAAACTTAAAGGCTATGTATAGAGCTGTAAGCATAATTGGTATGCCGAAAACTTTGTGGGTTACGACATAATCAACCATGTCGGTTAGGGTTATAGGCTTCCTAACTAAAACTCCAACGCACTCTTTAACCAGCTGAGAGACAAATTCATACCTTTTCTCAACTATGTAGTCTTCCAGATCTCTTCCAAGCGAACTTTTAAGTTTTTCTCTGGCTTCTGCAGCCTGACCCAATATTTCACGGGACAAAGGTGAAAGCTTAATTTTATTCTCAACATCTGAGTCTCCCTCAAGAAGTTTAATGGCTACCCAACGTGAATTATATTTTCTGGCAAGTTCCGGGTCTTTCTCAACAATTTTTGAAAGTCTACCTATCTCGCTTTCAACTTTACTACCATAGTTAACTAAAC
>QMYF01000097.1 GCA_003662515.1 Candidatus Hecatellales archaeon
CGTTGAGGAGGAAATTAGGAAAGCCTGAGTTTAGGCAGCTTCCTTAAGGCTTCCTCCAGTTTCCCCTCCACTTCCTCAAGCACCCTTTCAGGCTTCTCCTTAAAACTAAAGTTCAGCTTTTTCAGCGACTCGAAAACGGCTCTCAAAGTTAGGGAAACCTCCCTCAGC
This sequence comes from Candidatus Hecatellales archaeon, assembly GCA_003662515.1. Lineage (GTDB taxonomy): Archaea > Thermoproteota > Bathyarchaeia > Hecatellales > Hecatellaceae > B25. The sequence continues at coordinate 169 of QMYF01000097.1, forward strand.
GAAACCATTCCCATGCTTCCTATCCTGAAGCTTTTGCCCTTCAGCTTTCCAGCCCCCCCACCAATCACCACTCCGAAGCCTTCCTTCGCCATCCTGCGCATTTCATCGCCGTCCACGCGGGGAGGATTCCACACGGCTATAAGCGTGTTGGAGCGCAGGCTTCCCTTCGAAATGGTTTCCAAGCCAACTCTGTCGAAGGCCTCATAGAAGGCTTGAGCGCAGGCTGCATGACGTTTAATCCTGTTCTCCAACCCCTCTTCGAAAAGCAGCTGTAAAGCTTCGTCGAGAGCGTAGAAAAGGGGGACAGCTGGTGTAAAGGGGGTTTCCTTACGTTCGGCAAACCTACGGTGGGCTTCCAAATCGAAATAGAATAGTCTATGCTTGTTCTCCCTTAGAGCCTGGTAAGCTCTCTCATTAACGGAGATCAAGGATAAGCCTGGAGGGCAGGCTAAACATTTCTGGCTTCCCGCAACACAAACATCTATGTTCCACTGGTCTACAGGTAGGGGCTCCCCAGCCAAAGCTGAAACAGCATCCACAACCAAGATTTTATCCCGGCTTCTAGCCAGCCTCCCAAGCTCAGGAAGCATTCTCCAGGCAACTCCCGTGGAAGTCTCATTGTAGACAATGGTTATCAGCCTCGCCTCAGGATTCAAGTCTAAAGCTTCCTTAACCTGTTCGAGGCTTGGAGCTTCACCCCACTCGGAGGCAACCTCAACAGGTCTGCCTCCCAGCCTCACCACAGCCTCCCTCATCCTTTCCCCAAAAAGCCCGAAATGAACGGTTATGACCGGCTCCCCGGGGGAAACAAGGTTTCCAAGCGCGCATTCAACTCCTCCGGTTCCCGAGGCCGTTAAAGGATAGACGTCTCCCCCAGTCTGGAAAACCTTTTTCAAGTTTTCTAGGAGCCTGCCGTAGAGCTCCCTGAACTCGGGCCCCCTATGGCTTATTAGAGGCCTAACCATGGCCTTTAAAACCCTTTCAGGCACGTTGGTTGGCCCTGGAACCATGAGGATGTTTTCCCTTCCCATAGGGTACACCGCGTCCAAACCCTTAACTATCCAGGTTAAACCAGAATAATCAAGAAGAACAATGGAAAAAGTTTTTGGGTGCCGGGGGATGGCCAGACCCATCATAACCCTGCTAACCGACTTCGGCCTGAAGGACAGCTATGTAGCCGAAATGAAAGCTGTAATTCTCTCCATCTGCCCTGAAGCTGCTCTCGTGAACTTAAGCCACCAGGTTGAGCCCTTCAACATTCTGGAGGGAGCCTACTTGCTGGCAAGAGCCGCACCCTGGTTCCCCAAGGGAACCGTCCACCTCGCCGTCATAGACCCAGGGGTAGGAGGGGAGAGGAAGCCGTTAATAGTTGAGGCGGAGAAAGGCCTGCTTGTAGGACCTGATAATGGCCTCCTAATCCCAGCAGCCAGAAGGCTTGGAGGAATCAGGAAAGTCCTAGCCATCAAAGCCTCCGGAAAGCTTTTCCCGGAAAGGTTTACGGAAACCTTCCATGGCCGAGATATTTTCGCCCCAGCTGCCGCCTACCTTGCCAAGGGAGTTAAACCTGAGAGGCTGGGGATCGAGGTGGACGAATACGTTGACGCTGCCTTCCCCGAAGCCTGCTTGAAGGGTGGAAAAGTCTCCGGCCAAATAGTTTACGTCGACCGGTTTGGAAATCTGGTAACCAACATTGATAGGAGGCTTCTCGAAGCCTTAGAGGCGAAGCCTGGCTCCCTGCTCAAAGTGAAAGCTGAAGGGCGGAAAGCCTTCACCGTAAAGCTGGTGAAAAGCTATTCGGAAGTTGAGGTTGGAAGCCTGCTAGCCCTTATAGGAAGCTGGGGAACCCTAGAGCTGTCAGCTAACCAAGATTCAGCCAGCAAAATTTTAAAACTTAAAGCTGGCCAAACTCTCTCTGTTGAAAGGCAGCGTTAAACTTTAACCTTGTCCAGCTTAGCCAGATTTCTTATCCTTTCAACACCACCAATACGTTTAATGTATTCGGCTACTGAGGGTGGAACAAGGCTCTCCCAATTCTTACCGTTAAGAATCTTATCCCTAACGTTGGTGGCCGTGTAAATTTTCCTCCGGTAGAATTTTATCCCGTAAACCTTGAAGCCTGCCTCAAGGAAGAGCTGGCGGCTTAAAGGCTCATTAGTGTAAACCACGTCAAACTTCGGAGTATACGCGAGAACCTGGGCAACCCAAACGCTGTGAACCTGAGTGTCGGGAATGGGGATTATAGAGTAGAGGCGGCGGTCGACGCCAGCCTCATCCAAAGCCAGCCTAAGCATGGTTATCCTTTCGCCAGCCGTGAAAGGGTTGTCAAGCTCATGGCTGAACTGGGCGCTTCCCACTCCTATGATAAGCTCGTCCACCCTATCCAAAACATATTTTATCGCGTAAACATGCCCCTTATGGACAGGTTGAAACCTTCCGATATAGAATCCAACGGTCAACCTGCCAGCACCCTTCCAAACCACGCCTCCACCTTGTGAAGGCTAAAAAGCCACTAGCCTATAAACCTGTTTTCCAAGCCTACGCCCCTACAAGTTATAAGGCAGGTTTCACCAAGGTTTCCTTCCACCTCAAACTCCGCCTCGAGAAAACGCTTGCAAACCTCAATGGCGGTTAAAGTGTGAAGGGAAAGCTTTGAAGCCTTAATCTGGGAAACCCCGTCAGCTAAAGCCATCCAAACGGTGAGCTGGTCAGCCAGATGGACGTCAATGGGGGCGCTGGTTCTAAGCTGGGAGATAAGCTTCTCGGCAGCCTCCATTCCAACCCTCTCCGCGGGTTTCCCTTTTTCTCCAAGGCTGTCCGCCGCCATGAGGCATCCATTCTTGAAGCGGACAATGATTATTATCCCGCAACCTGCGCCTATCGAACATTTCGGATGGTCCTGCTGGAGGGTTTCCACCTCGAAAACGGGTTCAGGATAACCTGCCTCCCTAAGCTTCCTGGTTGCAGCCCTAACCATCCGCTCCCCAACATGGCGTGGAAGCCTACAGCTGTAAACAAGCCCTCTAACCTCCTCTATTTCGTCTTGAACCGTGAAGCTTAACGGCTTAAGCTTCTTCACAGGCTGGAAGCCAGCCCGCACCAGCCCTCCTCCTTCAGGGTAGAAGCCTCGCCTAACGGTCTCCAGCTGGCCTTTGAAACCCATTTTCTCAAGGGTGGGGAAGAGAACCTCCTTAACATATTCCACAGGAGGAGACCACTTAGTATTCGTTCCACCCGTAATCTCCACTTTAACCTCCCCGGGAGCATAGGCAGCAACCGGAGCCAAAGCCTGAAGGATAAGCGTTATGCTTCCAGCCGTTCCAACGTTAAAGCTGAAGCTTCCACTCTTAATCGTTTTAGGGTTAAATTTGACCTCCGTTGAGCCTACCTCTAAACCTTCAACCTCGGCTTCGGTTAAAGCCCCCACGGTTTTGATGGCTGTTAAATGCTGGTAGCGAAGTCCCGGAGGGTTTCTCCTAGCCCTAACATTGAAAATTTTAACGGGTTTCCCTGTGAGCGCTGAAAGAGCCACAGAGGTTCGAAGAATCTGTCCTCCCCCTTCAAGCATGCTTCCATCGATTTCAACTATGCCGCTCACCGGGAACCCTCCCCCAAAAGGTAAGCTAAACATAGCTTTCAAGTTTTTCCGTTACCAAGGTTTCAGGTGGAAAACCATTTTC
>QMYF01000098.1 GCA_003662515.1 Candidatus Hecatellales archaeon
AGTTCAAAACTCTTCCCTTAAATCTTTTCCCAGCTTCCTTCCAATTTTCTGTTTGAGCTTCATCCCTAGCCTGTTTAAGGCGTCTTGGAGACGTATTCTCTCCCCTTCAGGCCTGGTTTTACCCTTCCGCACGGCTTCAAAGATTTCCTCAACAGAAGCATCCTCCACCTCCACCACCGTGTAGGCTCTGCCAATGGTTTCGGGGGTGTGGGAGTCGCTTCCACCCAGCTGAGGTAAACCCAGCTCTTCAGCCAGCAAGCTAAGCTTTTTCAGCTCTGAGCTGTAAAGGACGGGGATGGTGGAGGCGTTTAAGGTTTCCACGGCGTCAAATCTAACCTCCCTTAACACGTGTTCTCCCAGGCTTTTCTTGAAGGGGCAGAGGGGGTGAGCTGCCACAGCCACGCCTCCCTTACGCTTGATTTCCTCGACGGTTTCCTTAGCAGGAAGCCCGGGCGGAACAGGCTTTTCCAAGCCTAAAGCGAGAATATGCCCGTCAGAGCTGGAGATTTCCACTCCGGGAAGAAGCAGCACCGGGGCGTCCTTAAACTTGTCAAGCTTCTTTAAGGCCTCACAGCTATCGTGGTCGGTGATGGCCAGCCCGTCGAGCCCTGCTTCCAACGCCGCCTGAACGGCAGCCTCCAACGTTACACTGCTATCTCCAGAATAGATTGTGTGGACGTGGAAGTCTACCTTAAGCTTCATGGTTGCCTCACAGAATTCTGCTTCCAGGCTTAACGGGCCTCTCCGGCGTTAAAATGGCTACCCGACCGTCGTCTTCAGCAGCCAAAATCATTACCTCCGAATCTAAACCCATAAGCTTAACAGGCTTCATGTTAGAAACCACCACTACAAGTTTTCCGAGAAGCTCGTCAGCCCGATAATAGGTTTTAAGCCCTGCAACCGTCTGCTTTATCAGCCCGCCGCCAAGGTCAAGCTTTATCCTGTAAAGTTTCCGCGCCCCAGGGACCTCTTCAACCTCAACTATCTTCGCCACCTTCAAGCCGAGCCTAGCAAGATCCTCAGGGGTAACCTTCTCCTCCAAAACTTTCACTCCCCCTCCAGCTTTCTCTTCAACCTCCTTTAAAGAGACTTTTCTGAAAAGCGGTTTAGGTAGAGCCACCTGATGGCCAGCCTTAAGGTTTTCACCCGGCTTAAGCTTCAGCATCCTCCAGATTTCTAGGGCAACGGTCGGAGTGAAAGCTTCAAGCAGGCTGGCAAGAGCCTCCACCACCCTGGAAGCTACATGGAGAATGGTTGCAGCTTCCTCCCGGTTGGAGGCCGCCAGCCTCCACGGCTGCCTATCGTTAAAATACTTGTTGGCTTTCCTCGCCAGCTCGGTCACCGTCTGCACCGCCTGCTGGATTCTGATTTCTCCGAGAAGCCTGTCATAGGCTTCTTTAGCCCTTTCAACCTCCCTAAGCATTTGCCTGTCAGCCTCTGTGAGTTCGCCTTCCGGCGGAACCTTACAGTCGAAAAATCGGCATAGGAAAGTTAAGGTTCGATGGATAAAGTTTCCCAGGGTGTCGTTGAGGTCGGCGTTAACCTTCTCGAGGAAGAGCTCCCACGTAAAGTTTGTATCCCTAACCTCCGGCCTGATGCTCAGCAGTGTATAACGCCAATAGTCCACAGGGAACATTTCCAAGGCTTCATCGATCCAGACGCCTATCCTCTGGCTCTTAGAAAACTTTTTACCCTCAAACATTAGAAACTCGGTGGAGCTGACGGTCCAAGGGAGCTCATAGCCCTCCTCAGAAGCCATGAGCAGGGCGGGAAGAATGATGACGTGGAAGGGAATGTTGTCTTTGCCTATGAAGAAGATGGAGCGGGCTCCGTTAAACCAGTACTCCCGCCATTTCTCCTCCTCGCCTTTAAGCCTCCAATACTCAATGGTCGCTGAAATATAGCCCAAAACGGCCTCCATCCAAACGTAGATGGTTTTGCCTTCTGCACCCGGGAAGGGTGCGGGAATCCCCCAGGAAACATCCCTCGTCAAAGAGCGCGGCTTTAAGCCTTCTCTTAGAAGTTTCAGGGAAAAGTTTCTCGCATTGCTGGGCAGTCGAGGGTTCTCCTCAACGTATTTTTTGAGTTTTTCAGCGAAGCGTGGAAGGTCGAAATACCAGTGTTTGGTCGACCTGATTTCGGGGGTGGTTCCGCAAATGGTGCATCGGGGGTTTATGAGGTCTTTAGGGTCGAGGGGGCTTCCGCAGGAGGGACACTGATCTCCGAAGGCTTCAGGATAGCCGCATTTAGGACATTGGCCCTGAACAAACCTGTCAGGCAGAAACCTTCTACAGTTGGGACAGTAGGGTAACTCCTCCTCCTGGGTGAAAATGTAGCCGTTCCTGTAAACCTTCAGGTAGAAGTCTCGCACAAACTCTACGTGGACTGGGCTTTCCGTCCGCGTGTAATTGTCAAAGCTTATCTTCCAAGCCTCGAAAAGCTTTTTCACCTTTTCATGGTTTTCATCGGTGAGCTGGCGGGGGGTTATCCCCCTCTTTATGGCTTCCACCTCTATTGGTGTCCCATGCTCGTCGGAGCCGCTCACATAGAGAACTTGCTCACCTTTACTGCGCAAATATCTGGCCATAACATCTCCTGAAAGCACAGAGCCTATAATGGTGCCTAGGTGGGGAACGTAGTTTATGTAGGGCCATGCTGAAGCCACTAGCCACCTAGCCATCCCTTGCAGCCTCAACTTCCCAATGCTACAACATTAAAGAGCTTGACAAACTCTTAATTAAGTATGCTTCAGAAAAATATGGGGAACCTTAAGGTGTATAGGCTTTGGCTAAGCAGCCCTACAGGGTGAAAGACGTTTCGCTGGCTGAGGAGGGCTTAAAACTTATTGAGTGGGCTGAATCCCGAATGCCTGTCCTCCTCAAGCTTAGAGAGGAATTTGAAAGGGAGAAACCCTTGGAAGGCTGGAGGATAGGGGCCTGCCTCCACGTAACCAAGGAAACCGCTGTTCTCGTTCGAACCCTGAAGGCTGGAGGTGCCGAGGTAGCCCTATGCGCGTCCAATCCTCTCTCAACCCAAGATGCTGTCGCCGCGGCCCTAGCTATGGAAGGGGTTAACGTTTACGCTTGGAGAGGCCAAACCACCGAAGAATACTATCAGTGCATTGAAGACGTGCTCTCCTACCGGCCGAGGATAACCGTGGACGATGGAGCAGACCTAGTGGCGACCATCCACAGTAAGCATAGGGAGCTTCTCGGGCATGTTGTCGGGGGCACCGAGGAAACCACCACAGGCGTGATAAGGCTTAGAGCCCTCGCCAGAGAAGGCAGGCTCGGCTATCCCATCATCGCGGTTAACGACGCCTACACGAAATATCTTTTCGATAACCGTTTCGGGACGGGGCAGAGCACCCTCGACGGGATTCTCAGGGCTACAAGCATTCTGCTGGCTGGGAAAACCGTGGTGGTGGCAGGCTACGGCTGGTGTGGGAGAGGCATAGCTCTGAGGGCTAAAGGTATGGGTGCCAACGTGATCGTGGTGGAGGCGAACCCGCTTCGAGCCCTAGAAGCTCTCATGGACGGCTTCCAGATTAAATCCATGATGGAGGCTGCCCCGCTGGGAGACCTCTTCATCACCGCCACAGGGAACACAGACGTTATCCGGAGGGAGCATTTCGAAAGGATGAAGGATGGCGCCATCCTAGCCAACTCAGGTCACTTCAACGTGGAAATAAGCGTGCCAGACCTCGAGCAGCTCTCAGTTTCCAGGCGCACACTTCGGCCAAACGTGGAAGAGTTTAAGCTCAAGGATGGACGGAGGCTTTACCTGCTGGCTGAAGGCCGTTTGGTGAACCTGGCGGCTGCCGAGGGCCACCCC
>QMYF01000099.1 GCA_003662515.1 Candidatus Hecatellales archaeon
GGGATAATTGCGGCTCCAGACCTTAAACGGGAGGCACAGTCTCTCCTAGCCTCACTTAAACTCGAGTTTAAGCCTGTTTCTCCGAAGAAGTGTTACGAGGTCTTGAAGGCGGGAAGGGAAACAAAGCTCAGCGAATTTGTTTAACCTTTGGAGGCTTCCCTGGATGAGCCAGGTTTCCAGGCTTAAAAGTGGGGCCTCCAAACGGGAGGTTGAAAACTTCTACGATGTTACGGCCTCCTCCTACGACCGCCTCTACGGGGAAGAGCAGAGGGAAAAATATTCGGAGGCTTTCAGGCTGCTTGGAAACCTGAAGCTTTCAGGGGTAGCCCTCGACGCTGGATGTGGGACAGGCCTCCTCTTCGAGAGGCTTGAAGCCTTCAGGGAAATAGTAGCCGTAGATATTTCGCGCAGAATGCTTTCCGAAGCTAGGGTTAAAGCGTGTAGGAGGCAGGTTCACCTGGTGAGATGTGATATTGAAAGGCTTCCCTTCCGCGGGAAGGTTTTCGATTTCTGCTCGGCCTTCACGGTGCTTCAGAATCTTCCAAACCCGGAGGAGGCTTTAAGGGAGCTTGAGAGGGTTTCCTCTCCTAAAGCCGTTTTGGCGGTCACCCTTATGGAGGGGTCTGAAAGGCTTCCAAGCCCGGAGGAAGCCTTCAGGCTTCTACGCTTAAAGGAGGCTAAGCTTTCCAAGGTGAGAAGGGAGCTTTTACTTGTAGGGTTGAAGGAGTTCAGCTTTCAGCGATAATTTTAAAAATGGACGTTATCCTCTTAAACGAGAGGAAGCTTCCAGTCGGAAACCGAGGCTGCCCTGGCATGGCTCTGGAGGCCTAAAGCTTGATCGACGAGGTTTCCCCTGAAGAGCTTATGAGGCTTGAGCGAATCTACATTATGCCCTGCGTTAAAAAGCTGGTCCCCGCGGTTTTCGTTGAGGGGAAAGGGGCGATCCTTAAAGACGTTTACGGCAGAGAGTATATTGACGCTTATGCCGGTGTCGCCGTAATCAATACGGGACACTGCCATCCTGAGCTTGTTAAGGCTGTGGCTGAGCAGGCCTCCAAGCTTATCCATTCCTCCACCCTCTACTACACTTATCCCCCCGTCATTTTAGCCAAGAAACTTTCAGATATTGCCCCCATGGATCGGGGTAAACCCAAGAAAACCTTCTTCTGCAACAGCGGCGGGGAAGCCGTGGAGGGAGCCTACTTCCTCGCCAAAAAATACACGGGCAAATTTGAAATCATAACCTTGCAGCGTTCCTTCCATGGGAGAAGCCTGGCCGCCATGAGTCTTACAGGCCAGGTTAGATGGAAGCTTAAGGCTGGCCCTTCCATGCCAGGCGTCCACTTCGCCCCCTCCTACTACTGCTACCGTTGTCCTCTCAACCATAAGGAGGGTCCTCCTAAATGCGACTACGCCTGCGCCCACTACCTCCGCGAAATCTTCAACACGCAAACCACAGGGCAGGTGGCCGCCTTCATCGCTGAACCCATCCTTGGAAACGGGGGAGCCGTGGTAGCCCCGCCCGAATACTTCAAAATCGTCAAGGAGATTCTCGATGAGCATGACGTGCTCTTCATTTGCGACGAGATTCAGACGGGGTTCGGCCGCACCGGGAAAATGTTTGCCATTGAGCATTACGGGGTTGAACCTGACATTGTGACTTTGGCTAAGGCTATTGCTGGAGGGCTTCCCATGGGGGCCTTCATAGCTAAAAGCCATATTGCTGAGGCTTTGATTCCCGGCGAACACTTCTCTACCTTCGGCGGAAACCTGGTATCCTGCATGGCCGCCATAGCCAACCTTGAAATCTTGAAGAAGGAAAATCTTATTGAGAACGCTGCGAGGGTGGGCGGCTTTCTGCTTAAACGGTTCAGGGAGATGATGGACGCCCACAAGATTATCGGAGATGTTAGAGGTAAAGGCCTCATGATTGGTGTGGAGCTGGTGAAGGATAGGGAGAGTAAGAAGCCTGCTAAGGATGAGGCTGAAAGAGTGATTTTGCAGGCTTTGAAGAGGGGCGTTCTCGTGGGTATAGGAGGCGTGGAAGGAAACGTTCTAAGGGTTAAGCCTCCCCTAGTTATAACCATGGAGCAGGCTGAGAAGGTGGCTGAAGCCCTAGACGGCGCCATAACCGCCGTGGAGAAAGAAATGTTTTCTTGAAGGGGCTTTCTGCCCTTAAGGTTTGAGGCTGGTCTGCTTGGGTAGGCGTGCCGCCTTCCTAGGGGCAGGATACAATGTGCTTCTTTTAAGCGTCGCCAGCCTCCTCACAGATTTCGGCAGCGAAATGATAATGCCCATTCTCCCGCTCTTCATTGTGAGCCTTGGAGGCTCAGGTATTGCTGTGGGAATTATCGCCGGGCTGGGGGACAGCCTCTCCAGCCTGCTGAAGGTTTTCTCAGGCTACTGGTCGGATAAGACGGGGAAACGTAAACCCTTCGTCTTGGCAGGCTACTTCTCCTCAGCAACAGCCAAACTATTCTTCCCCCTTTCAACCCACTGGCTCCACCTAGTTCTCCTAAGGCCCATTGAAAGGCTTGGGAAAGGGTTAAGAACGGCTCCACGCGACGCCCTAATAGCAGACTCCCTTAAGGCAGGCTTCATGGGCCGAGCCTTCGGCTTCCACCGAGCCATGGATACGGCTGGAGCAGTTCTAGGCTCACTGGCAGCCTTCCTCCTAGTCTGGTCTTTAGGCTGGGGTTTCCGCCCCGTCCTTTTTACGGCAGCCCTAGTCTCCTTCGCCGCCTTAGTCCCCCTTATCTGGGTTAGAGAAATTTCTAGGGAAAGCCGGGGAGAAGCCACTTTAAAGGTGAGCCTTAAAGGGCTTCCATGGAAGCTTAAACTTTTCATTCTCGCCGCCACGGTTTTCACGCTGGGAGAATTCAGCTACATGTTCTTCATTTTGAGGGCTGGAGAAATCTTAGCCCTGAAAGGAATGGAGCATACGGCAACCCCCATTCTCCTCTACGTTTTCTTCAACATTTTTTATGCCGGGTTTGCCTTTCCAGCGGGGATGCTTGCCGACAGGTTTGGCAGATTAAAAATAATATTTTTCGGCTACCTGCTTTTCACCTTCACCTGCCTAGGCTTCTACGCTATTGCTTCCCCGCCTCTTTACGTTCTCCTCTTCATAGCCTACGGTTTAACCTACGCCCTCATCGAGGGAAACGTTCGAGCCTACGTTGCCGAGCTTTCCCCGGAAAACGTTCGGGGAACAGCCCTAGGCGCCTTCCACACAAGCGTGGGGCTGGCTGCTCTCCCCTCAAACCTTATCGCGGGAGTCCTCTGGCAGCTTGTCAACCCTCAAACAGTTTTCCTTTACGGTGTAGCCTTGTCGCTGGCTGCGCTCTGCCTGCTGCTCTTCCTCACCCTATCCTCCAAGCCTTAACAAGCAGGTAGATGAAGAAGGCTAGGAAAAGCAGGAATACCGCGGTGGAAGCTGTGAAGAGGAGGGGGTGAGCCTCCTTCCCAAAGCCGAAGCCGAAGAAGAAGGGGAAAATGAAGAAGAAGCCTCCGCCTGAAGCTGGGGCTGAAGCGAAAGCTGAAAAGACTAAGAGGATTATCCCTGCGAAAATCAGCAGGAAGCCTAGGGGAACCAGCAGGGAGAGCTCAGGCAGCCGGGCTTCCCCTGCCTCCCTCTCAACTCTGCTTAAACATTCGGGGCAAAGCCAGCTGTTCAGGTCTAAACATTCGCCGCAAACTTTTCTTCCGCATTCCCTACAGACGTAGAGGGCTTCCCTTCTCCCGCAGATTTCGCAGGCTGTCAAAGGCTTCTCCACCCTGGGTAGGCGAAAGCCAGATTTAAAACTATGAGGACTACCATGAGAATTATTAC
>QMYF01000100.1 GCA_003662515.1 Candidatus Hecatellales archaeon
CCTCTACCCCTTGGGTCCTCCACAACTTTAGGCTCCTTCAACGTCAACATTTTCTCCTTGGCGCTCTTCCTCCTAGCCAAGGTTTTCTCCCTTCCCTCGCATATTTCCCCGCTTCACGTTTCATATAAACTTTCCACTTTCAGCTATGCTGTTTGCTTTCGGAGCGGTCTAAAAGTTTAAGTAGTAGATTTTCCAAGTTTGCCTAACGGTTTAGAAGGCGGAGGTTTTCAGCATGGCTCCAGCTGCTTTGAGGTTTGAAGAGGAAGAAGAATGGTCTGAGGAGGAAGAATGGGAGGAAGAGTGGGAAGAGGAAGAATGGGAAGAAGAGGAGGAGTGGGCTGAAGAGGAGGAATGGTAGCCTCTCAGCCTTAGAGGCCTCCGTCCCCTTGGGTGCAATTTTTAAGCTTCCCCGGTTTTAACAGGCTTCCCCTTTTCCCGGTTTTAGGCTTTCTGGCTGGAATTTAAAGGGGCTACAGGCTTGACCCGTGTAGCTGTTCTGGACAGAGATAAGTGTAGGCCTAAAGACTGCGACCGGATTTGCTACCGTTTCTGTCCAATGGTTAGAAGCAGGGTGGAAGCCATCAAATTTGAAAGCGAAGATGGAAAGCCTATCATAGTGGAGGCTTTATGCACAGGGTGCGGCATCTGCGTTAAAAAATGTCCTTTCGGAGCCTTAGACATAGTTAACCTTCCCGACGAGCTGGAGGAGGAATGCAGCCATAGGTATGGTGTTAACGCCTTCAAGCTTTATAGGCTTCCCACACCCATGCCCGGGAAAGTTTTAGGGCTCCTAGGGAAAAACGGGACAGGTAAAACCACTGCTCTCAGGATTTTGGCTGGAGAGATTAAGCCTAACCTTGGCAGGCTTGATGTTCCTCCCAGCTGGGAGGAGGTAGCCCGCCATTTTCGAGGTTCAACCCTTTACGACTATTTTATGAGGTTGGCTAAAGGTAAACTGAAAGTCATCCATAAGCCCCAGTATATTACGAGGATTCCACGTCTAATCTCTGGAAGCGTGGGAGAAGTTCTGAGCAGGATAGATGAAAGGGGTGTGAAAGACCAGGTTGCGGAAAGGCTTGAACTGAAGAAGCTTTGGGATAGGCCTGTCAAGGTGCTTTCCGGCGGTGAGGCTCAAAGGCTTGCAGTGGCGGCTGCCCTCTGCCGGGAGGGAGACGTCTACGTTTTTGATGAGCCTTCCAGCTATCTTGATGTGAGGCAGAGGCTTAATGTTGCCCGAGCCATCCGAAGCCTAAAAGATGCTGGGAAAACCGTGCTGGTGGCTGAACATGACATAGCCATGCTGGACTACCTCTCCGACAATGTATGCCTCATCTACGGTTCGCCGGGAGTTTACGGCATTGTTTCGCTTCCCTACGGGGTTAGAACAGGCATAAACATTTACTTGGAAGGCTACCTTCCAAGCGACAACGTGCGGTTCCGCAGAGAACCCATAAGGTTCCATGTGAAGCCTCCTCCACTAGCCCGTGAATATGAAACCCCCCTCTACCAGTGGACGGAGCTGGAGAAATCCTACGGCGATTTCCACTTGAAAGTTTCCCCGGGGAGCCTCCATGTGGGTGAAGTGGTAGGTGTCCTCGGGCCCAACGGCATAGGGAAAACAACCTTCATCAGGCTGCTGGCTGGAGAAGATAAGCCTGACAGAGGCGAATTCTTAACCCTGCCTGAAGAAGCCGCCATAAGCTATAAGCCTCAATACGTGTCCGCCGATTACCCTGGAACAGTGGAGCAGCTTTTAAGGGAGGCAGCTGGAGAGGAATATTCCACGGAAAGGTTTAAGGCTGAAATTTTAAGCCCCCTCGGCTTGGCCAGACTGCTTGACAGAGAGGTTTCCGAGCTGAGCGGCGGAGAACTCCAGAAGGTTGCTGTGGCAGCCTGTCTCTCCAAGAAGGCTACCGTCTACCTGCTCGATGAGCCAAGCGCCTTCCTTGACGTGGAGGAGAGGCTTGCCATGGCGAGAGTGGTGAGAAGAAACGTGGAAAGCATGAAGGCTTCCGCCCTCGTCATAGAGCACGACATTGTGGTTCAAGACTTCATGGCTGACAGGCTTATGGTTTTCCTGGGGGAGCCTGGAAGGCAAGGTGAGGCTTCCCCACCGTTAAATCTGAGAGAGGGCATGAACAGGTTTCTTGGAAGCCTTGGAGTAACCTTCCGTAGAGACCCTCAGACAGGAAGACCCAGAGTCAACAAGGAGGGCTCCAAACTGGATAGAATGCAGAAGGAGCTCGGCGAATACTATTATGTTCCTGTGAGGCCTGTGGAGGAAGAAGAGGAAGAGTAATTTTGGAGGGTAAAGAAGGTTTAAGTAGGCTTTTCCGGCTATAATATCATTGCCTTTTATTAATGTTTATTGGGGGTTAAGCCTTGGCTAAGGCTAAAGTCAAGGTTGGCATTGTAGGTTACGGGATGATTGGAGCACGATGCGCCGACGCTATAACCCTTCAACCCGACATGGAGCTTGTAGGAGTAGCCGCTCGAACAGCCGACTACAGGATAAAATCTGCTTATGAGAAAGGTTATGAAATTTATGCTTCCCCCGCCGAGAGACTTGACCAAATGGCTAGGTCAGGTATAACCCTGGCAGGAACCATCGACGACCTCCTGAAAGAGGTTGACATAGTGATAGACGCCACCCCAGCGGGCGTTGGAGCCGAAATGAAGCCTCTCTATGAGAAGGCTGGGGTTAAAGCCATCTTCCAGGGCGGAGAGAAACATGAGCTTGCAGGCCACTCCTTCGTCGCCCAAATAAACTATGAGACTGCTCTAGGCCGGCAATACACAAGGGTGGTCTCCTGCAACACTACGGGCATCTGCAGGGTGGCTGGCTCCCTCTTCAAAGCCGGCCTCATCGACAGGGTTTGGATTGTTATCGCGAGAAGGGCTACGGACCCTTGGAAGTCTCATGTTAAAGGGATAATAAACACTGTGGTTCCTGAAACCAGGATTCCAAGCCATCAGGGTCCAGACGCTCAATCCGTAATTCCCGAGCTTCCCATAGTTACCATTGCGGCTAAAGGCCCCTACAATGTAAGCCACATGCACTTCGCCATCATTAAGGCGCCGAGGAAGGTGACCAAAGAGGAGGTGGTAACAGTTCTCGAGAAAACCAGGCGTGTATGCTTTGTAGATACTGCTGACAACCTCGTAGATTTAAACGCTGTTTTGGAATTGATGAAGCTGCTGGGCAGGCCTATGGGCGACATGTGGGAGGTAGCCGTCTGGAGAGATATTCTTGCAACCAACGGAGACGAAATCTACCTGATATATCAGGTTCACAACCTAGCCATAGTCATCCCTGAAAACATTGACGCCATCAGGGCTCTCACCGAGCTGGAAACCAACCCTGAGAAGTCCATGGACCTAACAGATAAAACCTTGGGAATTAAAGGAAGCTTCTTCTCCAGACTTCAGCAGCCTAAGACTTAACCCCCAAATTTCTCCCTGGAGGCTTCACCTTGCATGATGATAGGGAATACCTAACCATCGACGATGTTGACGTTGAAGGTAAAAGGGTTCTGGTTAGAGTTGACATTAACTCTCCTGTCGACCCTCAAACAGGCAGGGTGACCAGCGACACTCGGATAAGGGTTCACGCTAGAACGCTTGAAGAGCTGGCAGCTCGAGAAGCCAAAGTAGTAGTTTTAGCCCATCAAGGCAGAAAGGGAGACCCAGACTTTGTGTCCCTCCGAGATCATGGCAGGCTTCTCGGGGAGCTTCTCGGCCGCCCTGTGAAATTTGTCAACGACATTGTGGGTGAGAAAGCCATTAAGGCTATTGAAGAGTTAAAC
>QMYF01000101.1 GCA_003662515.1 Candidatus Hecatellales archaeon
ACCTTGGAGGGGATGCCCCTCCCCGAGGGTGGCCCCCCCATCCTGATGGGCTATGATGAGCTGGAAGCCTTCCGCCTGGTTTTCTATGAGGAGTTAACCCAGGAGGAGGCTGCGAGGAGGATGGGGGTTTCCAGGGGAACCCTCTGGAGATGCCTAGAAAATTCGAGGAGGAAGCTTGCCACAGCCCTCGCCGAGAGAAGGAGAATAATAATTGCGGAGTGAGCCTGCTTCTTGAAGGTTAAGCTTCCTTTTTAAGCATAAGCCTGCCTCAGCCCAGGCGGCTGCGAGGAAACCCATTTTCAGGCTTCCAGCTTCCGGCCTACCTGTAGCTTTTCTCCCCCCTTTAGGAGGAATGGCTTAGGGAACCTATAAATAGGCTTTCGGGTTAGGTGGAAACGTGAGCCAGGCTTGGGCTTGGAGAGAACCTTCGCCATCCTCAAGCCTGAAACCGTTGAGAGACGCCTCATAGGCGAGGTTTTAAGGCGGATTGAGGAGGCAGGCTTCAAAATCCTAGCCCTAAAGCTTCTCCGGGCAAGCCGGGAGCAGGCTGAAAGACTCTACGAAGTTCATGCGGGTAAGCCCTTCTATGGGGAGCTAATAGACCATATTACCTCCGGCCCCATAGTCCCCATGGTTTTGGAGGCTGAAAACGCTGTGGAGAAGCTTAGAAGGCTGATAGGAGCCACCGACCCGGCTAAGGCGGAGCCTGGAACCATCCGTAGGGACCTAGGAATCTCCATAACGAAAAACGTTATCCACGCAGCCGACAGCCGTGAAAGCTATGAGAGGGAGCATAAAATCTTCTTTACGCCGGAAGAAATCTTAAACTATTAACCTCCCTTAAAAAAGGGCTGCTATCGACAGGATTTAGGATGCCGTTTGGTGAGTTTGTCCTCGCAGTTCCTTCCAGGGGAAGGGATGGAGCGAAATGGCTATGGCATAGAACCATTACGGTTAACCTTGAAATTTTGCATTCGGTTTTCCGCGTGGATAAGTTTTTACTTTAAGGCTGGTTTTCAGGTTGGAACGCAGTCCACATTGTCTATTCTCTCATATTTTTTAGCTTTCTGGAGGATGGTGGCTGCCACCTGCTCGCTCATCTTCCAAAGCTTCCCTACATCCTCGCTGTAGGCTCTAAAGGATCGGTGATGTTTGAAGCCTAGGTAGGTTTCCTTAATCCTGAACCCTGTCATGGCTGCTTCTATGAGGATGGCTACGTCAATTCCCCAGCCGTCTGGAAGGTTGGTGTCGTAAACCGTCTTCCAAACCTGGGTTTTAGCTGCAACCTCCCCGGTTAAGGGCTGGTCTAGGTGGGCTATCTCCGGGAAGAAGATGGATAGAAGCCTTTTAGCAACTAGCTTGGTTACTGGCGCATCCTGGGGCTCCCTGAAGTAGGCTCCTCTACACATGTCGTATCCCTCCACTTCGATGCAGTCCACAAGTTTGTCCACCCATTCAGGGCTGAGATTTTCGATGTCTGAGTCTATGAATACGATGATGTCAGCTTTCCTTCTGAAGGCTTCCTCTAACCCCGTTTTCATGGCTAAGCCCTTCCCGGGGTGAAGCCTCTTCTCGGTTAGGATGACGTCAGCCCCAGCCTTCTTAGCCTCCTCAACGGTTTTATCCGTGGAGTGGCCGTCCACCACTAGGATTTCCGGATTATACTTACTCTGCTTAGCAGCAATTACGCAGGCTCCAACAGTTTTCTCCTCGTTCCTAGCCGGGAAAATAACGATAACCTTATGTTTTGGGGTTTTAACCTTCTCCGTAGCGGTGTCACTCATCCTCCAAACCCCAAGCAAACCATAACATACTATTTTCAAGGAGGGCTTAAACCTTCCCCTTTTCCAACAAAAATTGGAAGCCTATAAATAGGTTAGGTAATTTTTCTATCTAACCCAGCTGGAATCATCACTAAATCCAAAGATTCAAAAGGACAAGTATTGAATGGTGCCGGGAAGGACTGCCTCCTTCCCGGCGGGGGCTTCACCTAGGGGACTGGGCTTCAAACTAATATTTTAAACTTTTATATATAAAGTTTTAGTGTGAAATTTTTCCTCTAACCATTTGGATTGACAGAAAGTTGTGAATGTTGAGGGTTTGGAGCGGCCTCGGGCTTAGGTGTGGACATCAACAACCCTTATATGGAGGGGCTATGCATAACTAGCCTGCCTCCCGGGGGGAGGGTAAGCCTAGCCTCCAGCCGGCAGTTTTGCCAGGCTGGAACTAAGCCCTACGGTGTATCCGCCCTGGCTTCGCCTCTGGGGACTGGGCTCGAAACCCTTAGGTGAAGCTTACCTGGATGCACCGTGGGGAGGTGGCGGAATTCCTCAGCTGCTAGGGCGGCGTAAGCCGGGTGGCAGCTGAGGGAAACCGCTGGCTAGGGCCCAGACCCCCCGGAGGGCAACCTTAAAAATATTTTTTAGGGAATCCATTTTCTGGTGAAGGGTTTGTCGGCCAGGGTTGGCGGCGTTATCAGCATAGTTGGAGGGGCTTTAACCCTTTATGGGTTTGCTCTCCAAATCCTGAAGGAAAACCCCAAGCTACTCCAAGCCATTTTCACGTATCCCCCATCCTCTCTGCCAAACCTCCTAGCTGGGGAGACCGCAGCCCTCGAGGCAACCTTCCTAGTCCTCTCCATCGCCTTTGCCGCCTCCATCATAATTGGAGGTGTTCTCCTCCTTCAGCGTAGGGGGCTGGCTGGAGGCTCCATCACTCTAACCTTCGCCGTCCTCAGCCTCCTCTGTGGTGGAGGCTGGGGAACCGGCTTCCTCCTAGCCTTCATCGGCGGGGTGTTAGGCTTAGCCTCCCAGAGATAAGGGCTTCGAAGCCTTTATTTACTGGCGGCTGAACGATTAACTGCAAGCAAGGGGAAGGGTTGGAAGGGAGTCTTGCCAAGCTGGGGTTACTCCTTCAAGCCGAAGGAGCCCGATAAGACAGCTATTATTAGCGGTCGAGACCTTAGAATTTCACCTAAACATGCTAGGGAGGTCTGCGCAGCCATTAGGGGGCTTAAACTCGACGAGGCTAAAAGGCTTCTCGAAGAGGTGGTGAAGGGTAGGAGGCCCATAGCCTTCCGACGCTACCATGGGAAGGTAGGCCATAGGAGGGGTCTCCAAGGCTGGCCTTCAGGACGCTACCCGAAAAAGGCCTCCAAAACCATCCTTAAAATCCTAGAAGCTCTTGAGGCTAATGCCTCCGATAAGGGCTTGGACACGGAGAGGCTGAAAATAGTTCACGCCGCAGCTCAGAGGGGGCCCAAGCTGAGGAAGAATATTCCGAGAGCCTTTGGGAGAAGCACCCCCTACTACCAGGAGCTAACCCACGTGGAGTTGGCCGCCGTCGAAGTGTAGCCTTTCTTTTTTGAAGGATCAGCCATGATTCCCACCTACGATGTTGGAAGTATGCCCCTAACCGGAGACGTTCAAGCCTTCACTAAGGGGCTGAGGGATTTCCAGGCTGGTGAGGAAAGCCCAGCTACATCCTACTTTAAAGATAAAATTGTTGGGGCCTTCGCCGACAAGATTGAAGCAGGCATAAGCCTTCCAAACTATCCCCAGTTTAGAGACATGAACCAAATGTTTCTTGAAGTCTTTGAAGGCCTAGTGAAGGTTGGGGAGGCCTATGTAGCTGAAAGTTTTTCACTCAAACGGGGAATGAAGGAAATCCCCGAAGTCAGAGTTTTAAGGGTTGAGGCTGGAAGGGTTTTTGAAAGGCTAAGCTATCCGCCTGAAAGATTAAAGGTGAAGATTTGCATAACCGGCCCCTACACGCTAGCCTCCCTC
>QMYF01000102.1 GCA_003662515.1 Candidatus Hecatellales archaeon
CCCGTGAAAATCCTAGGCATAGAGCTTCCTCAAGGAGCTGAACCCTACACAAGATACCGGCTGGAACTAGTTGAAATCCCCTTCTGGGGGCGAACCCTCATCAGCCAAGGCGAAAACTGCTACCTCGCCGACCTCAAACTCGCCTACAAGAAAAGGCAGATTTTAAGCCCGCTTTGGGGCAGCCACAACTTTCAGCTCGACCGAACCAACAAAAAATTCAGCTATGAGTTTATTTTGGTGAATGAACTTGAGGAAACCGGGAACTTCAACTGCCTATGGGATGACGACCAAACAAGCTTTTGGTATGCATGGATAGGGGGAACAAATGGAAATCTTGCAAGTATAACCATTTCTGATGTTACATCTCCCGTGAAACGAGGCAGCAACGCTTTGAAAATTAAAGTTACAGAAGGAGGAAGTTATGATACTTGGGCTTTAAGACATGATTTTTCTCCAGCCGTTGATTGGAGTAGCTATGATTTCGTCGCCTTTTGGTGGTATGGAAAAAATACAGGTAAATCGCTTAGATTCGAAGTAAGAACACCTGACACAGCAAATAGGGCAAAATGGACATTTTATGATAATTGGATAGGCTGGCGGAGATTGGTATTTCCGCTGAGAAACCCCACCTCAGTTGATGGAACTTATGACTTAACAAACATAGCATCAGTTTTAATACACGCAAATGAATGGAACGTCTCAGGAACATGGTATCTTGACCGTGGAGGCGTGGACGTAGGAAACTGGGTGAAAGTTGAAGTTCAGGTTCCAGACAGTTTGAGTTTGGCTGATTCACCTAACCTTGTTATTTATATGTTTGACCCGAACACAAGTAGCTACAAGGGAGCTTTCGGATTCAATGTTTACACGACCGGTTGGGGTAGTAAAGGAGAATGGAGTAATGAATCAGAGACATATTTGTTAAGTGGAGATACGTTTTACAATATCTATGGTTGGGGACGCTACATAAATGCATATCGCCAAGCTTCAAGGGGAGAAACAGCAGATCAACTACCATACGCAAACACAGGCGAACCACCAGCAACCATAACCTACAGCCAAACCTACGGCTGCCAGAAGCGGATAGGCTTCGCCGTCAAAATGCCTCCTTGGACGGGATGCAGCGACCTAGCCAGCCGTTTCGCTATAAATAAGCTCCGCCTGAAAATGGAAATCCGCTATGCAAGGGAAGAGACAAGCTTCCAAGGATGACTGAAAAATAAGTTTTTAAGCTGGCGTGGGCTAGGAGGCCTTAGAGGGCCGGTAGTTCAGTGGAATGAATACCCGGTTTGCACCCGGGTGGTCGCGGGTTCGAATCCCGCCCGGTCCACCAAAAATTGAGGGTGGAATGTTTTAGGTTAGGGGTAGCTCGAAAGCGTTTAAGGTTACAGTTTTCCTGATGTTTGGAAGCTTCCTAACGTTCAGCACGGTTTCATTTATATCCTTAAAGTTTCCCCTTAAAACAATGACTATGTCGTATTCGCCGTGGACGAAGTCCACAGCCTCCACATGGCTCATTTTTTCGATTTCCCTAATGGTTTCAGCTTCCTTTCCAGGCTCTACCTCGATGAGCATATAGGCTTTATTCTTGTAGGACAAAAGTTCGGACAAGCAGAGGCCACCTATAAGGTTAAAGGCTACCTTCCACGATAAAAAGATACCTGTTCTTCAGCCTTTCCCCCGCTCTTTCTTACCGTAGTAGGCTGTCCATTTAAGCTTTCTACTGTCCCTTTTAAGCTTAAGCGAGTTCTTCTTACATTTAGATGAGCAGTACCAAAGGATGGTGCCGTCGGTTTTCACGTACATTATTCCCTGGCCGTGGGGGAATTCGTGGCCGCAGAAGGCGCAGACATGGCTTCGAGGCATAGCCTCCCACCAGCTTACGCTATCTTTTTGGCTTCCCTCTCCGTTTCCCTGAGCATTAGAATGTCGCCCACTCGGACAGGCCCCTTAACATTCCTTGTTATAACTCTGCCCCGGTCTCTGCCCTCAAGGATTTTCACGCGCACCTGGATTACTTCACCCGTTACGCCTGTTCTCCCCACTATTTGAACCACTTCAGCTGGCGTAGGCTTCTCGCTGCTCATCTAACCTTAACCTCTCCGGTTAGGCTTTCTTCAAGTTCTCAAGCTTTTTTACGATTTCCTCCACCATTTCTTTTGCTTCTCCAGGCTCGATGATGGCTGCTGAGGCTGCTCTAACCTCTATTCCCGCTGCCTCCCCAAGCTTCTCCTTGCTTGGAACATAAACATAGGGGACCTTCCGCTCCTCGCAGAGCAGGGGGAGATGGGCTACCACCTCTGGGGGATCCACATCCTCCGCTATAAGCACGAGTTTTGCTACACCTCTCTCCACGCTTTTGGTGGTCTCATTGGTTCCCCTGCGAATCTTGCCTGTGTCCTTCGCTATCCGGAGGGCTTCATAGGCGGCTTCCGCCAGCTCCTTTGGAACCTCAAACCGGACATAGAAGGGTTTGGACATCTCCGCCTCACCCCACCTAGCTTGCTAAGTGTAGGTTAAACCCAAACTTAATAAGCTTTAAAGTTTTCCAGTCAACCTTTTAAGGATGACCGTAAACAGCCTTAACCCCTCCATTAACGCTTTCAACCTTCACGAAGCCGAACCTTTCAAACTGGACAACCTGGCCTGGCTTAAGCTTTAAACATGTTTTTTCCGCTTCCCCCTCTAAAAGCTTCCCGTCAGGCATAAGCACCTGGCAGGGGACGGTTTCACCCTCAGGGAGGAAGTGGATGATGGGCGCGCCAGCCTTCCGAGCCTCCTCATGGCTTTCACTGTGGAAGGAGGCTTCAACAAGTTTGTCTTCCACCCTCTCCACCCTAACGTTGAAAAGGTTTTTCAGCCTGACGATGCTTCCAGGCTTGAAGAGGCCTAGGTCGCGCCTTGAAACCAGCAGTGAGGCTTCACCCTGAAGGCTGACCTCAACATGGAGCTCCCTGTATCCCTTCTCCGGGTGGTCTGGATGTAAAGGCTGCCTTGAAACATAGCTTTTCCCTAGGCCTGAAACCTTCAGGGTTAAAGGCTGGTCTACGAAGAAGTATCGGTAGGCTTTAGCGTCCAGGATTTTCCTGTTGATGGCGTAAAGGTTTTCCCAGCTTAGGGTGACATCGGCAGCTTTAACTCCAACGTCCAGCATGAGTTCCCTTATAGCTTCCGGAGTTATGCCCCTCCGCCTTAAGGCTTGAAGGGTGGCCAGCCTAGGGTCGTCGAAGCCCCTGTAAACCCCTGTTTCTACACCTTCCTTTATCTTAGACTTGCTGAGCTCGGCTCCGGTTATGGCTAGACGCCCATAATGGACGGCTTGAGGATACTTCCAGCCGAAGTAGGCGTAAAGGTATTTCTGGCGAACCTCGTTGGTTAAATGTTCCTTCCCTCTTATTATGTGGGTTATGCCCATGAGGTGGTCGTCGACTCCGCAGGAGAAATTGTAGAGAGGCCAAACCCTGTATTGGCTTCCCACGAGGGGGTGGGGGAACCTTTCCGTGTCGACTATGCGGAGGGCAGGCCAGTCTCGAACAGCAGGGTTGGGATGGGAAAGGTCGGTTTTAACCCTGAGAACAGCTTCTCCCTCCCTGAAACTTCCATCCATCATCATCCTCCATCTTTCCAGCTGGATTTCCGGCGGAAGCTCCCTGCAGGGGCAGGGTTTCCCCTCCATCACCAGCCTCCGGAAAACCTCAGGCTTACAGGTGCAAACGTAGCCTCCCTCAAGCCTCAGAAGCCTCTCCGCATGCTCGTAGTAGA
>QMYF01000103.1 GCA_003662515.1 Candidatus Hecatellales archaeon
GATAAGAGAAGGCTTCTCGAAGAACTTTTCTCCCCCGCCGCCATCTTAACTGTTAACACGCTGTGGCTGCCTGACGGCTCCACAGAAACAAAGGTGGTTATTTCCCGGAGGGATGCGCGAAGAATCCCCATCAGCATTAAAACCATTAAGGATTTAGCTAAAAGCCTGATGAATATTAGTCTTAGGGTTGAATTCGAGGGGCCTCCAGCCTATAAGACTGTTAGAGGCTGAAAAGGGGAACCTTTAAACCTATATGGATGTTTTGGAGGCTATTAATGGAGAGGTAGGGCTGGGTTTGGAAGGCTTAGATCCTCTAGGCGGCTGGAGGCGAACCCATTACACCTCTGAAATCAAGCCTGACATGGACGGAGAGGAGGTAACCCTCTTCGGGTGGGTTCACACTATCCGAGACCTTGGAGGAATAAAATTTATTTTGCTGGCTGACAGGGAAGGGATAATCCAGCTCACCATCCCTGTTAAAAAGGTTGACCCTCACCTTTTAGAGAAGGCTGAAAGGCTGAGAAAACAGTTCATAATAGGCGTTAAAGGCAGGGTTAAAGCCTTCGAGAAGGCTCAGGGAGGCGTAGAAATAGTTCCCAGCGAAATCCGCATTTTGGGGAGGGCTGAACACCCGCTGGACCTTGACCCCACAGGGAAGATTCCAGCCGAGCTAGATGTAAGGCTTAACGCTAGAATCTTGGATTTAAGGAGGCCTGAAAGCCTCGCCATTTTCCGGATTAACCATCACGTTTTGAGGGCTATTCGAGACTTCTTGGAGGGGGAGGGCTACCTTGAAGTTCAAACCCCGAAAATCATTGCGACAGCCACCGAAGGGGGTGCCGCCCTCTTCCCCGTTCTCTACTTTGACAGGGAAGCCTTCCTAGCGCAGAGCCCCCAACTCTACAAGGAGCAGTTAACCGCCGTTTTCGATAAAGTTTACGAGATTGCCTCCTATTTTCGGGCTGAAGAGTCGAGGACAACCAGGCATGTTGCCGAGTTTGTTTCAGTGGATATTGAGGCTGCTTTCGCCACCATAGACGACGTTATGGAACTTTTAGAGAGAATGATAGTTTACGTTTTGGCTTATGTTAAGGCTAAATGTGAAAGAGAACTGGAAACCTTAAAGGTGGAACTCAGGGTTCCGGAGCTACCCTTCAAACGCTACACCTACGATGAAGTGTTGAAGCTGCTTGCCGAGCGTGGGATGAGAATCCCCTGGGGGGAAGACATCCCCACACCTGGACTTAGGCTTCTAGGCGAGCTTAACCCTGAAACCTACTATTTCATTGTGGACTGGCCTACCAGCTCTAAACCCTTCTACATTAAACCCAAGGACTCTAATCCGAAAATCTGCGAAGCCTTCGACCTTATGTACGGCTTTATCGAGCTGGCTTCAGGGGGAACCAGAATTCACGATAAAGGTTTGCTGGTGGAGAGGCTTAAAGGGCAGGGGTTAAGCCCTGAAGGCTTCCAGCACCATCTAAGGGTTTTCGATTATGGAATGCCTCCCCATGCAGGCTGGGGTTTAGGGTTAAGCCGCCTTCTCATGGCTATTACAGGCAAAGAAAACATTCGTGAATGCATCTTGTTCCCAAGAGATAGAGACCGCCTCACACCCTGAAGGCTTCCCGAGAGGTTTAAAATGATAGACCTGTGACAGCTTCTTCGCGTCGCCTTTTTGCCCCTTCTGAAAAATTCTTTGAAACAGCTGTTTTCTCCCAGTTTGCAGGCAGATAAACATTTTCGTCAGTGCCGTCACCATTCTTCATAGCCTAAAGGCTCCGATAGTATTGCCATTCATCATTCACTATGCCGAATGGAAGCCAGTAATTATTTGGTTTTCGCCTTTTACGCTTTTGGCAGGCTAAATGTATCCCCGCTTTTTAAGCCATTCAGCCAGCTCCGCTAAAGCTTTACCCCTATGGGAAAACCTATTCTTTTCCTCCGGCTCCATTTCGGCGAAAGTCCTCTTTTCGCCTTCCGGCTGAAATATAGGGTCAAAACCGAAGCCTTTCCGCCCTCTCGCCTGCAAGACTATTTCCCCGTCAACCCTACCCAAGAAAACTTTTACTTTCATCTTTGGGGCTTTGAAGGCTAGGGCTGAAAGAAACCATGCCCGCCTATTCCTTTCACCCTCCATAAGCTTAAGGATGCCTTGAACTCCCAGCTTACGGTAAACATAGGAGGAGTAGGGGCCTGGAAAACCGTTGAGGGCTTCAATGAAAAGGCCTGCATCCTCCACCATGACGGGCGCCTTAAGTTTCCGGTAAGCCTGCCTCACCGCTTGGCTGGCGATCTCGGCCAGGCTTTCATGCTGAATTTCAACCCCCTTAATAGGGGCCTGCTCCACTTGGAGGCTGAAGGCTTCGGCCAGCCTTTTAACCTCTAAAAACTTGCCCTTGTTGGAGGTGGCAAAGTAAACCTTGAACATTTAGGTTTTGCCCTCTCTCAGCTTCTCTAGGCGTTGCGACACAAGCCTATAGGTGAGTTCAGGGTCAGCCATACCCCTAGTTTTCTCCATGACCTTGCCTACGAGGAAGTGGGCAGCCTTAGGGTCTTGGAGGGCATCCTCAACAGCCTTAGGATTCTCCGCGAAAACTGTTTCCACTATTCTGCGCAGCTCAGCCTCGTCGGCTAAACGTTTCCAGCCCTTCTCCTTCACCACGGCGGAGGGAGCCATCCCCGTCTTCATGGTTTCCCAAAGCACCTTCTTGGCGATTTTAATGCTTATCTCCCCGGTTTCCACAAGCCTGGTTAGCTCGGCAAGGTAGGCTGGGGTAAGCTTCGAGCTGGGAAGCTCCTGGCCTAGACTGTAGAGCACTTGGAGAACGTCGCCCATAAGCCAGTTGGCTACGGCTTTAGGTTTCCCTCCCAGCCTCACAGCCTCCTCGAAAAAGTCAGCCATACGTCTATCGCTGGTTAAAACCTCAGCGTCATATTCCGGAAGCCCATACTGGCGCATAAGTCTCTCCTTCCTGGCGTCGGGAAGCTCAGGCATCTCTCTCCGCAGCTTCTCAAGCAGCTCATCGCTTAGCTCTATGGGTGTGAGGTCTGGCTCCGGGAAGTAGCGGTAATCCTGCTCCTCCTCCTTAACTCTGAGGCTGAAGGTTACCCCTCGTGCCTCATCCCAATGCCTAGTTTCAGACCTGACTTTCCCACCTTTCTTTAGGAGCTCCCTCTGCCTGACAATTTCAAAGTTTAAAGCCTTCTCCACATCCTTGAAGCTGGAAATATTCTTGATTTCAACCCTGCTTCCCCCCTCCAGCGAAATGTTTGCGTCGCAGCGCATGGCTCCCTCAAGGCTTCCGTCGAAAACCTCGATGTGCTCGAGGATGGAGCGAAGCTTCTGGAGGAAGGCCCTAGCCTCCCTGGGGCTTGAAAGGTCGGGTTCGGTTACTATTTCAAGGAGGGCTACCCCAGCCCTGTTATAGTCCACCAGCGTGTAAGGCGAGGTGTCTATGGTTCCCTTATAGGCGAGCTTTCCAGGGTCCTCCTCCAGGTGAACCCTTCTAATCCTAACGGTTTTCCGCTGTTTCTCAACCATGAAGGTTACATGTCCATCGGAGCCTATGGGGGCTCCACCAGCCCTATCATACTGAGAAATCTGGAAGTTTTTGGGGAGGTCCGGGTAAAAGTAGTTTTTACGCATGAAGAGGGTTCTCTTTGAAACCTTGCAGTTTAGGGCTAGGGCTGCCCTAGCCGCCAGCTCCACAGCCCTCCAGTTTAAGCCGGGAAGGCTTCC
>QMYF01000104.1 GCA_003662515.1 Candidatus Hecatellales archaeon
CAATCCTATGGGTTATAACAGACGTCTTCAAGGTTTGGATGCCAAACCTCATGACCTCCGTCTTCCCACCCTGGTCAATCATCCCCCTACTCTTTAACCTAATCTTCTATGGGGCAGCCTTACTAGGAGTCCTCATTGAAAGCAAGCGGACATCAGACATCTTCTGGCTAACCGTTTGCTTCCTTCCTTACACTACCCTTCACATATGCGGTGTTGCTTACGCCTTCTGGCAGCACCTAACCAAACCAATCTTCTGGATTAAAACAGAACATTACGGCTTCGGAGCCAGAGGCTTCATAACTCTGGGCTGCCAGAAAGCCCACAGATAATTTTTCCACTACTTAAGCATCGAAGAAATCAATTTGTAGTATACGTTTAGAAGAACCTTGGCTTCCTTTTCGGAGATGAAGGCTCGACCTACAAGGTTTCTGAAAGCCTGGAGAGCCAGCCGCTGCCTGTGTTTCTGCAGCCTCCCACGAGTCACTATCGTTTCAAAAACTTCAACAAGTTTCTCTCTTAACTCTCTTGGAGCAAGCTTAATTGGCCCTCGAACATCCGATAGACCTTCTAAAGCTTTATAAACCTCATAGAGAATTATGGCAACAGCCATAGAAACGTTCAAAACAGGGTATTCGCTGCTTGCAGGTATGGTTACAACAAGGTCGCAAAGTTTCAATTCCTCGTTTCTTAAGCCTACACTCTCCCTTCCAAAAACGATCCCCAACCTACCCTTAAAACTTCCAATTTTGGAGGTGAACTCCCAAGGATAAACAGCTACTCTAAGAAGGTTGAGCTTACTTCTAGCCCAAATAGCCGTTGTTCCCGCAACCACATGCAAATCTTCAATAGCCTTTTCTAAACTATGAAAAACCTCGGCTTTCTTGAGAATTTCCCCCGCCCTCACAGCGAACTTTAAACTCTCCCTTCCTATTTCAACCTTAGGGTTAACAAGCCTCAGCCTTTCAAACCCGAAATTCTTCATAACCCTCGCTATCATTCCAAGGTTAATTTCATATTCAGGCTCCACCAGAACCACGTAGATGTCTTCACGCTTCATTTCTACTCCCAGCTTCAAATCAGCCGGCTTCCTCTGCTTACACCATCACCATTTAATTAAGCCGGAAGCTTTAAAGCTGCTTTAGAGCCCGTAAGGTTTCCCTGGTTTAAGGCTTAAGATTTTCAGGGAGTATAGCAAAAATGGAGGCTTTTCCGGGTTTTATTTCAAATTTCGCTGTTAAGTAGACCTTTAAGTTTCCAGCTGAAAATATTTAGGTGCCCTTCTGCAGGAGGGAATTCAGGCTTGCTGTTTCCTCCACCAGTCCGGCTTGTGCGAGGCTGCGTAATCGACTATCTGGCTGGAAGAGAGGAAACTGTAAAAAACATTCTTGCCTCCATCAGAAGCCTGCTTACTTCCGAACAGCTCACCCTAGAGGACGTAATAGCCATCATCGACCGCATTGAAGAGGATCCTCTCTGCATCCCCCACATAACGAAAGCCGAAAAAACTGAAAAGCTAAACCAGCTCAGGAAAGCTCTATCAAAACTAACCGACCTGGAAGCTGAAGAGTAATCTCTCGGCCTCTAAAGAAACTTTAGTGGCAACGGCCTCTTAGAAGCCTTCATAGAGTGGTCAGCAAGGGGGTCCAAGCCCTTTTTCAGGGCTCCGCTCATCATCCCAAAAAAGACTAGCAATAAGCTTCCGGAAAAATCTTACCCCTCAGGGAACAGGAACTCTAAAGTAGCTTTTAATAGGCTTAAAAGCTTGCTGTGGAAGTCGCCTTCAGCCCCCGTTAAGGCTTCCTGAAGTTCCCTCAGGAATTTTAGGGCTGCATCGTCTAGGTGGCTGAACGCCTTTTTCACAGCCTCTTCCAAACGTGATGTAGTAGGCTTTTTGAGATAGGGGGTGGCTGCCGCCTGAAGTTTGAAGAGATGGGCCAAATAGAAGAGACGTGTTTTAAGGCTGGAGGAGGCTAGTTTCCACAAATCCCTTTCTAAGCCTTCAAGCCTTAAAACATGAAGGAGGAAATTTTCCTGGTCCTCTCTGAAACCCAGCCTTTCTAAGAGACTGGAAACCTCAAAATCTTTCAAGGCCACCGCTTCAAGATAAGCCAGCCTTTTAATCTCCTCGTCGGTGAAGCCATTCTCGCGAAACTTTTCAGCTAAGCCTGCTGGAACCCGTAGGATGTAGTATTCTGGGGAACCGTGAAGAACGGAATGTGCGGCTTCATGACGTAGGGCTGCCTCGAAAATCCCGGATGGAAGCCTCTCTAAATCTTCAGTGCAAACATGAATTTTTGGAATACCCGTCCAAGCCTCATGGAAGGTAATATAGGCTTCATCGTACGGGTAGGTTATATCTAAGCCTTCCGAGGAGAAGGCTAGGGAAGCCACCATCAAGCTTCGCCTGTCAAAAACGTAAACCTCCACAAGGTCCGGCCTTAAATCTTGAGGAAGCTTTCCATAAAAATCTTCTAAAATCCTCCGAATATGGTTCAGGTGCTCTGTTTTAATGTTTCTTGAAGCTTTGAAGTCGAGAAGAGGCCTCTTCAGCCTTTAAGCCTCCTCAAAGCCAGCCTTAAGCATAGGCTGGCAAACTTTACAATTTCGCCTGGACCAAGCTTCGATTTCTCTTTCACCCGATCAACGAAAATTATGGGGGTTTCCCCTATCTTCAGATTGGCTTTTTCAGCCCAGAATAGGGTTTCCACCTGGAAGGCGTAGCCTGAGCTTGAAACTTTTTCCAGGTTTAAACGTTTTAAGGCTTCAGCTTTAAAGGCTCGGTATCCGCTGGTTGCATCCTTAACTTTTACTCCGCAGAGCCAGCGGGCTAGAAGGTTGGCTGTAGAGCTGATAAGCCTTCGTTTTAAACCCCAGCCTTTAATGGCTCCCCCCTCCACGTATCTGCTTCCAACCACAACATCGTAACCCTCAGAAAGTTTACCTACAATTTTCGGGAGAAAGCGAGGGTCATGGGAGCCGTCTGCATCCATCTCCACGAGAATTCTCGCCCCAAAATCGTTTATAGCCTTTCTAAAACCATCCTTGTAGGCTGAGCCTAACCCAAGCTTGCCCGGCCGCCTTACCAAGTGAACCTTAGGATTTTCCCTGGCCATTTCCTCTACAAGGTCTCCTGTCCCATCCGGAGAACTATCATCTACCACAAGAACCTCCAAATCTAACCCTTCACTTTCAGCGGTCTCAAAAATTTTCGGGATCAGCGTCTTAACGTTCTCCCGTTCATTGTAGGTTGGAATTACCACGCAGATTTTTTCCTTCAATTTTTAAGCCTCCCTTTTCAGGACTATTTCGTCTCCAGCCTGCACCTTCCTAAGAATTTTAGGGTCTCCTAAAACTCTGCCGAAAACGTTTACCGGGCTGTAGGCTCTAATGTCTGTTTCAGAAGGGCTGGCAGGATTTTTCCCGAAAAAGATGCAAATGGCATGGCCTTCAGGCCAGTAGGCGATTTCCCCAAGGGAAACCTTAACCCGGCCGTTTTCAAGAGGCAGCCTCAACGGAACCTCAAAGTAAACCTCGTCCCCCCAACGTTCAGCTGTGCCCTTCAAAGGTAGGTTTTCAGCCACAGCCTTAGCCGTCTCAGGGTTCTCTTGAAACTCGATGAGGGCTGGAAGGCTTCCTATACTCGGCGACTTGATAAGGGTACGCAGGCTTTTCTCCATTTTTCACCACTCC
>QMYF01000105.1 GCA_003662515.1 Candidatus Hecatellales archaeon
CTTAAAACTACGGCTTGAGCCTCCGTCAGCCATATTCCCGGGGGGATGTGGCTTACAGCCTCTATTCTCCCCTCATAGCCGAAATCCCTCTCCACAATAACTATAACCCGCCTTCCAACATACCGCTCCAAAAAGTGGAATATGGTTGGGCTTACCTCACCTGAACTCAAAGGCTACCCCCGCCAGCTGCCTTCTCAACTCCTCCACCTCTTCAGGGCTCAGAGGCCTACGCTCCACCTTCCCAGGTTTCTCAGCCACCAAAGCACTGTTGCCCGAAGGATCCTTAACGATAACCGTGAAAGCTAAACGGCCTTCCGAAGCTTCTTTAAGCTTAGCCAAAAAGACCTCCAGCTTTCCTTCCGCCTCCTCGTCTCCCCGCAGGACGGAGGCAGCTTCCTCCACCCTCACCAGTAAACCCTCAATGTTGGTAATGTAGCCTTGGGAGGCTGGGCCTGGACGAATTTCCACCCCAAGCTCGGGAATTTCAACGAAGCCGCTGCTTGACTTTACCACTTTTATTTGAAGGTCTGAAGGCGACTCAATTTTGGCTTTGTAAATGGACGGTTCTCTCCCTTCGAGGGCGATGAGGTCTGTTACCTTATAGCCGCAGGAGGGACACTTATAGGTGAGGAGGAGCATTTTGCCGAAGCCTGGAACATCCTCTTCCGTGTAGGTTATTTTGACTTCTCCCAGCCTGCAGGCTGGACAGGTGCCCAGTGAAGCTTCGCCCGAAGGCTTTTCTCCGGCTTTCAACAGGTTTCTCCAGCCTGAAAAATACGCAGAGGCAGTATTAGACTTTTATACCAAAATCTTTTTCAACCTTTCAACCCGAATATGAACATGTTAAGCTGATACGAGGTTGCTGAAGGGCTGGAGGTTGAAACCTTGGAAGGCCAAGAAACAGGAGAGCAAGCGTCTGTTCTTGTAGGTAAAAAACCTGTAATGAACTATGTGGTGGCAGTGTTAACCTTCTTCAATCAGGGTGTTAAAAGCGTGGCGGTGAAGGCCAGAGGCTCAGCCATCAGTAAGGCTGTGGACACCGTGGAGCTGCTGAAGAGAGCCTTCGTCAAAAACTTGAACGTGAAAAGCATAAACATTGGCACGGAAACCTTGGAAAGGGAAGGCAGGAAAGCCAACGTTTCAACCATTGAGATTCTCTTGGAGAAGCCGGAGGAGTAGTCAGCCGTAAATCTTTTTCACCTTAAATTCTTCAAGCAGGCTTAGCAGGGAGGATTCAGGGTTCTCCTTGAAGAAGTAGAGGTGGCTGGGGCAGCCTTCCCGGCAGTCGGAAGCCCCAAAGCCCTGGATAAAGCCCGCTGAAATTTTTTTAACCCTCCGGGAAAGCTCGCATTCTAAAGGTTTACCGGTTTCCACAGCCCAGACGGCTTTAAGGCAGACGGGCTCCGCTGAAAGCAGATAGTCTATATGCCATTTCAGCTTGAGTTTTTCTTTTTCAGCCAGCCTCCTATGTCTTTTAACCCTGGCTTCAACCCCTCCTGGACCTAAAGCCGACCCCACGTAAACATAGTAGCCAGCCTGGAAGCTCAAGGTTCCAAGGCTTCCAACCTTCCGCCTGAAAGGCTTAACCGCTTCAAGTAGAAGTAGGTAGGCTGCCTTCAACCCTGGATTAAAGCTTTTCACCCTCCGCCTTCATAATTTTTCCTGTTGGAGGCTTCCCAAGGCTTGCGGATAATCCTTGACGGCCACATTCACTCCAAGTATAGTAGGGCTACCAGCAAAGACATGAACATCAGAAACATCGCAAGGTTTGCCAAGGTTAAAGGGTTAAACGTGGTTGCCACGGGAGATTTCACCCATCCAGGCTGGCTTAAAGAGCTTAAGGAGACCTTGAAGCTTTCCCCCTTCGAGGGGCTCTATCAGCCTGCCGAAAACGAGGAAAACGTTTACTTCATGGTTACCACGGAGGTCTGCACCATCTCCAGCTTTGAAGGTAAACCCAGGAGGATTCACCATGTCATCTGGGTTCCAAGCCTCGAGGTGGCTGAGCAGATTTCAGAAGCCCTCTCAGCCTACGGCGACCTGGAAGCCGATGGGAGGCCAACCTTGAACATGGAGCCTCCCGAGCTTGTGGAAAGGGTGACCGAGGTCTCCAGCGACAACCTTGTTTTCCCCGCTCACGCCTGGACTCCCTGGTTCAGCCTTTTCGGGGCCTTCAGCGGCTTCGACAGGCTTAAAGACTGCTACCAAGACATGACGGGGAGAATTTACGCGCTGGAAACTGGGCTGTCCTCAGATCCTCCTATGAACTGGAGGGTTAGCGAGCTTGACAGGCTGGCCATCATTTCCAATTCCGACAGCCACAGTTTCTGGCCTTGGAGGCTGGGTAGGGAGGCAAACGTTTTCGAGCTTCCGGAGCCCAGCTATAAGGCCATCGTTAACGCTTTGAAAAGCAAGGATAACAGACGTTTCCTTTTCACCATTGAAACTGACCCCGCCTACGGCAAATACCATTGGACGGGTCATCGGAGCTGCGGCGTGTCTTTCCCAGCCTCAGAGGCGGTTAAGCTTAAGGGGATCTGCCCTGTCTGCGGCAGGAGGATGACTAAGGGGGTTGAGGAGCGGGTGGAGGAGCTTGCCGACAGGCCGGCGGGCTACAGGCCTGAAGGGGCGCCGGGCTACATCCACCTGATACCTCTATCCGAAATTATTGCCGCGGCTCTCAGCCTTCCAGGACCTCAAGACCGCAGAGTGTGGAATATTTATGAGAAGCTTATAGCGAGGTTTGGAAGCGAGTTTAACGTTCTCCTCGATGCTCCTTACGGTGAGGTTGAAGAGTTGGCTGGGAAGCCTGTGGCTCTGCTTCTGGCTCATGTCAGGGAGGGAAAGGCGAAGATTGAGCCTGGCTACGATGGAGTTTATGGAAGACTTCTTGTGGATGAAGTTTTAGGCGAAACCGGGAAGCGGGTTAAGGGAACCCTGGAAGACTTCTTTTAAGGCTTTGCGAAGGCTTTTATGCTGTTTAAAGCCTTCAAGTTAAGGAGAGGGAAGCTCCATGAGCATCCTCATGCTGGGAGACGGGGAGGTTAGAAGCCTTCTAACCATGAGGGAAGCTGTGGAGGCCGTGGAGGAAGCCTTCGCCGAGAAGAACCTTGGCAGAGTTCAATCCCCCATGAAAACCTTCCTCTTCTACGAGAAGTATAATGGCGACCACCGGTTTATGCCTGCCTACCTTGAGAAGCTGAACGTTTCAGGCGTGAAAATCGTTAACACGCATCCTGAAAACCGTAGGAGATTTAAGCTTCCCACGGTGGCCGGCATCATAGTGCTGGCTGACCCTGAAACAGGCCTCATCCTCACCATCATGGAGGCCACATGGATAACGCTGGTTAAAACGGCAGCCGCCAGCGCGGTGGCCACCAAGTATTTGGCTAGGGAGGACTCGAAGGTTCTCGGCTTGGTGGGAGCCGGGCTTCAAGCCTTAGCCCACCTTGAAGCCTTAACCCTGGTGAGGCCTATCGAGGAGGTTAGGGTTTGGAGTAGGACGCGTGAAACTGCTGAAAAATTTGTGAGGCAGGTTGAGGAAAGCTATCCTGACTTGAAGTTTAGGGTGGCTGGAGAGTTGAGGGGGGCTGTGGAAGGCTGCGACGTTGTGGCTACGCTTACGCCTGCCAGACAGCCTATAGTTGAGAAAGCCTGGGTTAAAC
>QMYF01000106.1 GCA_003662515.1 Candidatus Hecatellales archaeon
AACCATGTCTGAAGAGTTTGACCCTATTAGGCTGGAAATCCTCTGGAGCGGGCTTCTATCCATAGTCGAGGAGATGTCTATCTCCCTTAAGAGGACGGCCTACTCCGAGCTGGTGAGGGAGGCTAACGACTTTTCCTGCGCCCTCTTCGACGGGGAGGGAAACATGCTGGCTCAAACCGACTGGATTGGAAGTCCAGGCCACCTGGGCTCCATCCCGAAAATCATGGAGAGCGTTTTTAAAGAGTATCCTGTGGAAAGCCTCGAGCCTGGAGACGTTATCGCAACCAACGATCCATGGCTGGGTTCAGGCCACCTCCCAGACCTTGTAATGATTACCCCCATTTTCAGCGGCCGAGACCTCATAGCCTTCGCCGTGAATATTGCCCATCACTCCGACGTTGGAGGCCGGGCTGCCGGAGGCCACATAGCCGACTCCACGGAAATCTTCGAGGAGGGAATCAGAATTCCGCTGCACAAGATTTACAAGGCCGGCCAGCCCAACGAGGATGTCATTAAAATGATTCTTGCCAACGTGAGGACTCCCGAAGAATATTTGGGCGATATTAAGGCTCAGCTGGCAGCCAACTTCGTTGGGGAGAGGAGGCTTAAAGAGTTTATGAGGGACAATAAGATAGAAGACCTGATGCCTCTGGCTAAAGCCATCATAAACACTACGGAGAAAGCCACCAGGGATGCTATAAGGGAGGTTCCCGACGGCTCCTACACTTACGAGCATGTTTTCGACGGTCCTGAGCCTGGGACCACCCTGAAGATGAAGGTGACCATTGAGGTTAAAGGCGACAGTATGAGGGTGGACTGGACAGGCTCCTCCCCCCAGACAGCTTCAGGCCTGAACACCCCCTTCAACTACACCTACGCCTACACCATTCACGCTGTGAAAGGCTCGCTGACACCCACTATACCCTTCAACGCTGGAGCCCTCAAGCCCATCGAGGTTTACGCTCCCGAGGGAACCATTGTTAACGCTAAGTTCCCGGCGGCTGTGGGAGCAAGACACCTGCTCTCCTGGCATGTTAACGCAACCATGATGGGAGCTTTAGCCCAAGTTATCCCAGACAAGGTTTTAGCTGGAAGCGGTGGAGAAAGCAATATGCCTCAGTTCTCAGGCATCGACCCCAGAACTAAACGGTTCTTCGTCCATGTAGCCATCCACTCTGGAGGGCTTGGAGGAAGACTTGGCAAGGATGGGATTCACTGCTTCCCCTTCCCGCCTAGGGCTGAGAACACGCCTGCCGAGGTTACGGAAACAGTCTGCCCGCTGAGAATTGAAAGGATAGAGTTGATAACGGATTCAGCCGGCCCAGGCAAGTTTAGGGGAGGCTGCGGAATCGTAGTGGACTACAGGGTTCTCACAGAAGGCCCCTGCACCATCGTTAATCCGATAGACTGGCTTGAGTTTGGGCCTCCAGGAATCTTGGGAGGCAAGCCTGGCTCCACCTGCCAGTTCATCCTGAACCCTGGAAAACCCGACGAGAAGAAGCTTGGAAGAGAGCTGGTTAGAGTTCCCTCTGGAAGCCTGGTGAGAATTACTCTTCCCGGCGGAGGAGGCTACGGAGACCCCTTAGAGAGAGACCCCAACATGGTTTTAGACGACGTCATAAACGGGCTGGTTTCGCTGGAGAAGGCTAAAACGGAGTATGGCGTAGTCATCGACCCTGAAACCATGACGGTAAACCTTGAAGAAACCAAGACGCTGAGAGAGCAGCTTAAAGCTTCAAGAGGACAACCAATCTGAAATCCTCATTCCCCCCCTTATTTATCTCCTTAATTCATACATATTTTAATTAATGAAAAATCTCTAACCACTGCAGATTTTTCGAAACGAAAGAAAAGGTTTGAAGGGGCTTCCTTAGATTTTGAGGACTTCCTTCGCCGCCTTGGGAAGATGGCTTAAGCTTTCTAGGACTATGGCGCCGGCATCCTTCAAGACCTCAGCTTTCTCTTTGGCTGTTCCTCTTCCACGCTCGATTATGGCGCCGGCATGCCCGTAACGCATACCGGGTTTAGCGTATCTTCCAGCTACATAGGCGATAAGGGGCTTAGTGAACTTTCCACGTTTCAGCAGGTCGGCAACCTCCTCCTCCTGGGTGGTTCCAATCTCTCCGAAGATTACCACAGCCTTGGTTTCCTCGTCTTCCTCGAAGAGGGGTAAGAGGTCTACGAACCTTGAGCCTACAAAGGGGTCTCCACCTATGCCTATCACCGTGCTTTGACCTATCCCAGAGCTTGTGAGCAGGTAGGTTACCGTGGTGGATTGACCTCCGCTCCTCGAGATGACGCCTACCGAGCCAGGCTTGAAGGTTTCATAGAGCCATTCTAGGCCTGCCCCTGCACCGTAAATTCCCAGCATAGCCCTATGAGGCGTAACGATGCCTGGACTGTTGGGCCCGATAATTTTGACGTCTTTGCCCTGACTGTACTCTATGATTTCCAGCATGTCTTGGTGGGGAACCCTCTCCGGGTTTAAAACTACGAGTTTAAGCCCGGCGTCTATGGCTTCCATGGCAGCCTCCTTTGCGAAGGGTGCTGGAACAATAACGGCTGAAGCCTCTATTTCGGGATGATGCTCCTTAGCCTCCTCAACCGTGTTGTAAACGGGTACACCTTCAACGGTGGCGCCTCCCCTGCCAGGCGTAACCCCCGCAACAATCTTCGTTCCATATTTAAGCATAATCCTGGTGACCGCTGTGCCGATTCTGCCAGTTATCCCTTGAACTATGCAGGCAGTATTCTCGTTTAGGAGGATGGCCAAGCCTTTTCACCTCCTCCAAACCACTTTAACCCCTTCAGCCTCAAGCTTCTGAACATGCTGTTCAAGCTCAGGCATGGGGTAAACTATGGTTAAGCCTCCTTTACCCTCCAGCGAGCAGGCATCCTCACAGGCAAGACAGTCCGCGCAAACCTTGCTTGTCTTCTCGTCTAGAACTGGCAGTCCAGCCTCATCCAGCTTTATAAGGTTCACCGGACAAGCTTTAGTGCAGGCTTTTGATTCGCAGGTTTTACAGGCCTCCAAGTTTATGGTTAACCTGCCTTTCCCAGGGGTTTCCACCTCGATTTTACTTGACATTCTGCTTCCACCTCCGGTACAGCTTGTCAAACTCTTCAGCTGCTTCGGCTTCGGTAACCCTCCAGAGCACTTTGACCAGCGGGCTGTCGGCGATGCCATGCTTCTTGAAGAGTTCTACAGCCTCCTTATCCCAGCCTCCCCTGAAGCAGAAAACCATGGGAATATTCGGCTTCCCTCCGGTTTCAGGGTAAAGCTCCTTCAAAGCTTTAATCATGCCTCTAGCGTAGAGCAGAAGCTGCTGGCTTGAGTGGGGGCTGATGAAAACGAAGCCTTCAATATGGGGTTGGGAAAGGATCACCTTGGTCAGCTTGTAGATTTTTGAGGCTGGAACTAGGGCGGTGTCCGTAGTGTTCACGGCGAAGTATCCCCGCTTAGCAAGCTCGTCTATGGAGGTTAAAGTTGAACCTGTCCCCGTACTATAGAAGCCAACTGGAACAGCGTTAATCTGCTTAGAATAGCTTCCATCGGGATCTGATTGGACGAAGTGGAGAACCCCCCTCGGGTCCTCCATGTTTATTTTGCCGGCTATGACTTCAAGCTCCGTTTCAGGCCTTCCA
>QMYF01000107.1 GCA_003662515.1 Candidatus Hecatellales archaeon
CATGTGAGAACTTGGCGGCGGAACAAGGTTGCTCTTTACTGGGAAGGCGAGCCGGGTGACATGCGAACTTTAAGCTACTCAGACCTTTACAGGGAGGTTAACCGGTATGCTTCCATTTTGAAGCGGCTTGGTGTTAGGAAGGGGGATAGAGTTGCCCTTTACCTGCCTATGATCCCTGAACTTCCCATCTTCATGCTTGCCTGCGCCAGGATTGGCGCTTCCCATACAGTGATTTTCTCAGGCTTCAGCACGGGGGCATTAACTGATAGGGTTAACGATGTGGAGGCTAAGGTTATCGTGACGGCTGACGGGGGCTATCGTCGAGGGAAAATCATCCCGTTAAAGAAGACTGTGGATGAGGCTATGAAGGCTATTCCCAGCGTAGAGAAGGTTATCGTGGTTAAGCGTACAGGCAGCGAGGTTAACATGGAGAAGGGCAGAGATGTTTGGCTTCACGAGCTGCTCGAGGAGGCTGAAGATTATGTGCCTCCTGAACCCGTAGATTCAACGCATCCCCTCTACATTCTCTACACCTCAGGTACAACGGGGAAGCCTAAAGGAATTGTTCACAGCACTGGAGGCTACATGGTTTTCAACCATTCCATGTATCAGTGGGTTTTCGACATTAAGGAGGACAGCGTTTACTGGTGTACCGCTGACGTGGGATGGGTAACCGGCCACAGCTCCATTGTTTACGCTCCGCTGAGCCATGGTGCCTCCATTGTGGTCTATGAGGGTGCCCCTGACTATCCGGCTCCAGACCGCTGGTGGTCTATCGTCGAGAAATATAAGGTTACTATTTTCTATACTTCGCCCACCGCTGTGAGAATGTTTATGCGCTACGGGGAGGAATGGGTGGAGAAGCATGATTTAAGTAGCCTTCAAATCTTGGGGAGCGTCGGCGAACCCATTAACCCTGAGGCTTGGCTCTGGTATTTCGAGAAGATTGGTAAGGAGCGATGTCCCATCGTGGACACCTGGTGGCAGACGGAGACAGGCGGCATCATGATTTCTCCCGCACCGGGAATAAGCCTGGTGCCTTTAAAGCCTGGCTCCGCCACCTTTCCGCTGCCCGGAATCGACGCTGAAGTGGTGGATGACCATGGGAATCCCTGCCCTCCGGGAGTTAGAGGCTACTTGGTGATTAGGAAGCCTTGGCCTGGCATGCTTATGACGCTTTACAAGGACCCTGAACGCTACAAGAAAACCTACTGGTCCAGGTTCCCGGGTATGTACTTTGCTGGGGACTACGCCATTAAAGACGAGGAAGGATACTTCTGGCTCTTGGGGAGAGCCGACGAAGTTTTAAAGATTGCAGGGCACAGGATTGGAACCGCTGAACTGGAAAGTGCGATCGTAGCCCATCCGGCTGTAGCTGAGGCAGCGGTTATCGGGAAACCTGACCCCGTTAAAGGCGAAACCATCCTAGTTTTCGCCATTCTGAAGGAGGGCGTTCAGCCTTCCAAAGAGCTTGAAGCCGAGCTTCGAGACTACATGCGCAAAACTATAGGGCCCGTGGCCACCCCCGAAGCCATATACTTCGTCCGCAGCCTGCCCAAGACTAGAAGCGGCAAGATCATGAGGAGGGTTATAAAGGCTGTTGCCTTAAACCAGCCTCTAGGCGACCTAAGCACCCTTGAAGATGAGGCCTCCGTCGAGGAGGTTAAAAAAGCCTACGAAGAATTCAGAAAAGCCATGGAGAAAAAGTAGGAAACTTCTTCCCCCTTTCCGTTAGCCTTCCCTTAACCCATTAAAACTATTTTTACTTTGGAATGGTGGGCCGGGTGGGATTCGAAACCACGAACCCCCCCTCGTAAGGTTGGTGTCCTAGACCGCTAGACCACCGGCCCAAACCCTCATAAACTTTCACAGAAACAATTTTAAGGTTTAAGGGTCTCGAAGCTTCCCTTCGATTTCCTCTCTAAGCTTTTTAAGCCTCTCCAAGGCTGGATGGTTTTCACCAAGTTTTTCCCTGAACTCTTGAAGTGTTTCCTCAAAGTTTACTGTGCGGTTTCTCGCTATGAGCTTGTCAGCGTAGGCCACAATTTTCTCCTCGAGGGTTTCAGGAATAAAGTTTCGAGCAGGCATTCCGAGAAGCTTAGCCTCCTCGGCGGTTATCCCCCCGCCTACATGTCTCTCAATAATTTTTATCAGCTGGCTTGGTAAACCAAGCTTTCTGGCAATCTCCCCACCTATATATCCATGTTTTACATGGTGGGTTTCTGAGCGGCCCAGATCGTGGAGCAGGCCTCCAGCCTCCACCAGCCTTAAATCCACAGGGAAACCCTTCTTTTTCAGCTGTCGGGCTAGACGTAAAGCCACCCTGCAAACGGCTAGAGAATGCTCTATGACATCTTCAGAGCATCCAGCCTCCCGCAGGATTTCCAAAGCCTCCCTACGGTTTGGAAGCCTATTCCCTTTCGATTTCTTTTTCCAGCTGAGCAATTTTCTCCTCCAGTACGTGTATTATTTGGCTGTTGTCAAAATGTTCCATAGGGCTTCCACATTTAGGACATTTAAAGAAATGTTCCATAGCCTCCTCAAAGGTGAACCGTTCTCCACATTTCCTGTCCGTGCAAATGTAGAAATCATGGGTGCGCTCGTATTCTAGCCTTTCCTTAAGCTTTTCGAGAACCCTCCTTTTCTGGCTTCTTATAATGCTTTCAAGCTGGTCTTCCCGCAGCCTCCAATAGAAAATCATCCAGCCTGAATGTTTATCCTGGACCACTTCAGGCGTTATGATCGAGAATTTCTGAAGCTTAAACAGGATTTTTCTAAGCTCGTTAAGCCTTATCTTAGTGTTTTTAGCCAGCTCGTCTTCCGTGGCCTTTTTCCGCTTTTTAAGCTCGGAGATAAGTTTCACCGCCGTGTCTCCGCCTATCTTCGAAGCCACCAGCTTCAAGATGTCGCTGTCCATTGATTTTTACACCTTTCTTCCAGCATTCCCTTCAGCTGCCCCTATCCGCTTCGAAGCCTTAAAGAGGGTGGATACGTGTTCATTAAGTCTTAAAGGGTTTCCTCTCTATTTTACAGTTATTATTTTCGCCTAGTATTCCGAAGATTTGAGGCTGAAGGGAGGGTTAAAGGTGAGAGTGGTTGTCCTACGCTGGGGCCACAGGATACCTCGAGATAGAAGGGTTACCACCCATGTAGCCTTAACCGCGAGGGCCTTTGGAGCTGAAGGAATGATTCTGGCTGATGTTGAAGATGAGGCTGTAGAGCGGTCTATAAGGCAGGTTACAAGGCTTTGGGGTGGAAGCTTCTGGGTGAAATCTGGGATTCCCTGGAGGGAAGCGGTGAGGGAATGGCGTAGCATGGGAGGCTTAACGGTCCATTTAACGGTTTACGGTTTACCTTTAACCAGGGAGCTGGCTGAGAAGATTAAGCGGGAAAATAGGCCTGTAATGGTTATGGTGGGAAGCCAGAAGGTTCCAAGAGAATTCTTTTCCCCCAAAGTTTCAGACTATAATGTGGCTGTGGGAGGGCAGCCTCACTCCGAGGTTTCCAGCCTCGCCATTTTCCTTGACAGAATTCTCGATGAAGCCTGGTTAACCTTGAAGTTTGACGATGCCAAGCTTAGGGTGGTGCCTCAGGAGAGGGGTAAAAA
>QMYF01000108.1 GCA_003662515.1 Candidatus Hecatellales archaeon
CCCCAGCCAAGTTATTCATGTCCTCAAGCCTCTGTCGGGGGTAAACTTTGTCCAGTCTGGAGCTGGAAACCTTAAAGAAATATCTTTCCCAGCTTCACGGCGGAAAAGTTGAAATCCTCTGCGTCGGTGAGCTCGGTAAACCTGTAGAGGAGGATAAATGTTTAGATTTGAAGGGTTTCGGCTACGGGAAACCTCTTTTCATAGACTACGAGGTTGAAGGGGAAAGGCGAAACGCTGTTCTTCAAACTATGAAGCCTGACAGCTTTGGCCATGAAAACCCTAGCGATAGGGCTCAAAACCTGATTCTAGCCTATCAAACCTACGGGAAGCTCCCCCGCCATGTTAAAGCTTTAGACCTAGGCGTTTTCACCAAGAAAGGCGAAATGGTTTCGCTGGGAAACTTTGAGGAGTTCTTCCTGCTCGTGGAGAAAGCTGAAGGGAAAGAATATTTCTGGGATTTGAATAGAGTGGCTGAGAGGGGAAGCCTGACCAGCTTAGACTTGGAAAGGTGTAAGGCTTTAGCCTCCTACGCTGCGGAAATACATAAAGTGAAATTTAACGCTCCAAACCTTTACCGTAGAAGGATTAGAGAGCTTATAGGCCATGGAGAATGCATTATGGGGCTGATAGACAATTACCCTGAGAAAGTAGACTTCGCAGACTGGGAGGAATTTAAAAGACTTGAAAAACTCTGCGTGGAGTGGCGTTGGAAACTCAGAGGGAAAGAGCATAGGTTAAGCCAGGTTCACGGAGACTTCCACCCTTGGAACATTCTTTTCAGGGAGGGTTTAGACTTCACCGTGCTGGATAGAAGCCGCGGGGAATGGGGTGAACCCGGCGACGATGTTTCCTGTATGAGCATAAACTATATTTTCTATTCGCTGCAGACGGCTGGCGGCTGGAGTGAACCTTTCAGCCGCCTCTTCGAAACCTTTATGGAAACCTATATTAGCCTGTCTGGAGACGAGGAAATTCTAGAGGTTCTCCAGCCCTTCTATGCTTGGAGAGCCTTAGTGCTTGCAAGCCCCATCTGGTATCCCACTCTCCCCGCGGAGGTTAGGAGAACCATCCTAAACTTCGCCTTAAACGTGCTTGAAACGGAAAAGTTCGACTGGAAAAATGTAGGGCAATATCTGCGTTCGAGGTGAAGGTTAGGAGGAATGGAAGGTTGAAAGCCGTAATTTTAGCTGGAGGCCCCGGAACAAGGCTTAGACCCTTAACTTGCACACGCCCTAAACTTCTCATGCCCATAGCTAACAGGCCTCTCCTAGACTGGACTTTTGAAAGGCTTTCCTGGGCAGGAGTAAGCGAGGTGATTTTAGCAGTAAACTATCTGGCTGAAAGCTTCCAGCAATACTTCGGAAAGGAGAGATATGGGGTTAAAATAAAGTATTCTCGGGAGCCTAGAGCCATGGGGACAGCAGGGCCCATCAAGCTTTCCGAGAAGATGCTGACGTTGGACGAGGATGAAACCTTAATCGCCATGAATGGCGACATCTGGTGTGACCTTGACTTCTCCATGTTGGACGCTGTTCACAGAAAGAGCAGGGAGAAAGGCGGTGTGGCAACCATAACCCTCTACGAGGTGGAAGATGTAAGCCGTTACGGTGTGGTTGAGCTGGACAGGGAGGGAAGGGTTAAAGCCTTCGTTGAGAAGCCTGGTGGAAAGGTTAGAAGCCGCCTTATCAACGCTGGAATTTACGCCTTCAGCCGGGAAATCTTCGATTACCTTGAAGCCAGAAAAATGTCTATGGAGCGGGAGGTTTTCCCCCGGCTGGCTGAAGAGAAACGCCTCTACGGCTTCCAGCATAAAGGCGAGTGGGGAGACATAGGGAAATTCGAAGACTATCTGCGGGTGAATTTCCAGGTGGCTGAAGCCTTGGCTGCTGGAAAGCCGAGGATTGAAGGCTCGGCCGAATACAATTCCACCGTTAAATTTGTTCCCCCAGTAATTTTAGGGGAAAACGTTAAGGTTGGAGCCAACTCGAAGATTGGGCCTTACGCTATTCTCGGCAGGAACGTTAAGGTTGGAGAGAGCTGTCAGCTGACGGAAACCGTGGTTTTCGACAACGTTGAGATGGGTGGAGGCTGCCTTGTAAAGTCCTCCATCGTCGGGGAGGGAGTCTCCATAGGCGATAGCGTGAGAATCTCCGGGGGGAGCGTTATAGGCGACCTAGCCATCATCGCCTCAAACGTTAAGCTCACCCGGAAAGTCTATGTTTGCCCTAGGAAGGAGGTTGAAAAGTCGGCGGTGGGACCTAAAAGGCTGGTTTAACATGTTCAGCTTAAAAAGCTTCTAATACTCCCCCCTCCTAGGTTGAGTTTGCCCGCCCAGGGCCGGGGGATAAACCTGTCCCAGTCCACGTCAGCTCTCACCCTAGGAAAGGATTCCACCCTCAAATCTTCAGTATGCTTATGCGGGTTAGACAGGCTTGGGTTAAGCTTAGCCTGCCTACTCGCTGAAGCTGGGGTGAACGTCACCCTCACAGGGCAAGCCTACCTGAATCCGCCTCAAAGCTTCCCCTTCAACATGGCCTCCGAAGACCCTTTAGAGAGAACCTTAAACAGGCTGATGGCTAAGGGAGCCATCAATTTCTCTTCAAGCCTGAAGGAAGGCGTCTCCAAGGCTGAAGCCGTAATCTCAAGGGTTTCAGTTAAGGTGACCCCGCTTGGGTTAGACTACTCGGCTTTAGAGCGTTTCTGCCAGGAGGCTGGCATCGGCCTTCAGCCGGGCAGCCTGCTGATCTTCACGGGAATTCTTGGCCTTGGAACCTTAGAGGAGCTGGTGAAGCCTCTACTGGAGGAACGTTCAGGACTCAAGGCTGGCGTAGA
The DNA here is from genome assembly GCA_003662515.1 of Candidatus Hecatellales archaeon. Lineage (GTDB taxonomy): Archaea > Thermoproteota > Bathyarchaeia > Hecatellales > Hecatellaceae > B25. The sequence goes on from QMYF01000108.1 coordinate 2,833, forward strand.
CTTCAGCCTTGCCTACTGTCCTATGCTTCCCCGTCATGAAGCAGGTTTGGAGACCTTAAAAAGGGAAGCCTTCTTTGTTGCAGGAGTAAACAGGGAAAGCTTTGAGAAGGCTTCTAGGCTTCTGTCAGCAATCTCAACCAGAATAGTTAAGGTGGAAAGCCTGAAGGAGGCTGAGGCTTTAGCGCTTCTAGAATATGCTTGGGGGAAAGTGGAGCAGTGTTTAGCCGGCGAACTGGCTGAGTTCTGCTCGGCTGTAGGTGTAAACTATGGAAGGATTAGGAGGCTTTCCGGAAACATGCCTTTCCAGCCTGCCAGGCTCAACCTTGGAAGCCTTGAGCCTTTAAAGGTGCTGGTGGAGGAGGCTAGAAGGGTTAAGGTGGGGCTAAGGCTTGCTGAGGCCTCTCTAAAGGCTTGGGAGAGAAGCGTTAAGCATGTGGTTTCCCTTCTTTCAAGGCTTCTGAGGGAGAAAGGTAAAAGCCTCTCCAAGGCCACAATCCTAGTTATGGGAGTCTCCCTTAACACTCATTTCAAGGAGGTTTCGCCAGCCATAGGTCAGCTGGTTTCTAGGCTGAAGGCCAGAGGGGCGAAAGTGCTGGTTTGGGACCCCCTCTACAGTAAGGGGGAGCTTCAAAGGCTTGGCTTTCAGCCTGCCAGCCCCTGCGAAGACCTGCCGAAAGCCGACTGCCTCGTAGTGGCGGTGGGGCATGAAATCCTCGGAAGACTTAAAAGCAGAATTCTCGCCGAGC
>QMYF01000109.1 GCA_003662515.1 Candidatus Hecatellales archaeon
ACTTTTAGCTCCCAGTTCCTCCACGATCTCGTCGAGATGTCTTGGAGCTTCAGGGTTTTCGTGGCCTCGAATCTTGCTGGGTTTAAGGAAATGGCAGCCGTAGTGAACGGCGACTCTTAGATTTTCAAGCGACCGGGTTTGAGAAGCCAAAATCTTTTCCCAAACATCTTTTTCTCTGAGAATTTCTACCACATGTTTTACTCCTATTTTACGCTGGTAGTTTCGCCCTATTTCTCTTAGAATCTTGTTTACAGCCTCCAGCCTTTCAGGCTTCTCGAGAAGATGGTAGGCTTCTTGAAGGGTAGCGTAACAGCCATTACATACAACCATCACATCTGCATTCTGCTCTTCAGCAATGGAGAGGTTTCTTGAGGCCACAAGAAGCCAGTTCCAAAGGTCGAAGCTTCCAAAAACGCCTGGAGCCGGACAACATGAAGCTCCTTTCATGTCTAGAAGCTCAATTCCCAGCTTTTCTAGAACCAACCTAGTGGCAGCCTCTATACCTGGGTAGCGGAGAGGCGTGATACAGCCGAGGAAGAAAGAATACTTCAGGGCTACTTCCCCCCATAAGCCTCAATTTTCTGCTTAAAACCGCTAAGCTCGGTAAGTTTTGAAACCTCCTTCATGGCTTCAGGATAGGAGAGGACAGTGGGCGGAACAGGTTGAACCTCCACGCTTTCCCTAAGCTTCCTATGTTCCTCGGTAAACTTGATGGAATGACCGATTTCAAGAAAGTTCCTAGACACGTAAAGGTGGGCCTTCCGGGCGTGGCCTTCCTCAAAAGAAATATTTCTGGCAACCCGGATAATGTCTGTTATCATAACATTTCTTGGACAGCGCTCCTGACAGCTGTAACAAGTGGTGCAGGCCCAAAGGTCATCGCTCTCCAGCACGTTCTCCCTAAGTCCAAGCTGAATATTTCGGATGACAACCCTCGTTCGAAGGCTTGTATATCTGCCAGCTGGGCAGCCTCCAGTACAGGTTCCACATTGAATACAGGCGTAAACAGTTTTAAGGTCTTCAGCGTCGAAGATTTTTCCGCCGCGAGCAATAATTTCGTCGGCAAATTTCCATGTGAAAAGGCAGAGTGTAGGGGTTGCTTGGCCTTCAGCCAAATTTTACCATCCCCGCCTTAACCCTTAATTCAGGGAATAATTGTTTGAATTACATCAAAAATTTTTAAAGTTTGCTATAGGAATTCTTTAATCAACCACATAAAAAACTTTAAAAAGAGAGCAAACTGAAAAATATCCTTTAAATGGGTTCTTTATATAATTTAAAGCTTAAATATGTCATAAAAATGGAAGAGAAGACATGTTCTCAGGTTAAAAATATTGAGCTATTGCACTTTATCCATCAAAGACAAGCCGCGAAAACCTTCAAAATAGAACCTTTACAATCTGCAAAGATTTATATTTCGGCCTTAATAGTTTAAACATTAAACTTTTGAGGGGTGGCATGGGGGCAAGATGGTCTTTGAAGGTTTCGCTTTAATCCTCGCTGTTTTAAGCCTTATCGTGGCTCTTGGAATCCTCATCGGCTGGTTTGAAGATTTAGAGTCGGATTCGGGCTCCCAGTCAAACCCTAACTCTCAGGTTCAGTTGGCTCCTCAGGTTGGAGTTCTCCACCGCATCTATAATAAGGCGATTTCCGGGGAGCCCATTTCTTGGGGCCTCATAGGCGTAACCTCAGGAACAGTTTTCACGGTCCTCTGGTACTGTTTCAAGATTAACCCGGTTATTTCCGCGGTGGTTTCCTGCGGCTTCGCCATGATGGTCCACGTTTCGCTGGCTACTTCCGCCCATTTCGGCCGAACCTCAGGGGTTAAGGTTTTCGGGCAGCCGCTTTACTTAGACGTTGTCGCCTTTAATCTTCCGCTTATCGCTGCTCACGGCTTTATTGGGGCCACAGCCGTGGTAACCCTCTCCTACATTTTCTACACTTCCTTCTTCAGGCTTGAGGGCTTGCTGGGCTATCCTATCCCCATTCCTATCCTCGGCCTTCTCTTGGGAATAATGGCTGGAGCCATAGGGTCGTCTACTGGAGATGTCCACTACGGGGCGGAACGCCAATTCCAACATTACCCCTTCGGGGAGGGTGTTCCCAGCAAGAACTTCGGCCATATAACTACTAAGGCTGAGGCTGGCTGGAGAACCAGCGCCGACATAACCTACTTCTGCTCGAGGTATGGCGGCCCCATGGCCGGCCTCTGCTACGGCTCCATCCTCTTCCTCGACAATATCAGGCTTCTTGTCGGGAATTTTGCTGGAAGCCTTATGGGGCTGCTTTTCGGCGTCATAATTATTGTCGGGCTTTTCGCCATCAACCGGTTCCTAGAGGTGACCTCTAGAAGGAAGTTTGGACCCTACCAGTAAAGGGGAGTGAAAAGTGTTGATGTTCGATTTGAACCTGCTCATCACCGTTTTGCTCTTAATCGCTGTTGGAGGGGTTCTCATATCGCTGGGAGTTTTCTTCATCCCCATTGGCGGGGCTCCAGCAGCCATGGCTACAGCCACCGGGGTGGCTACAGGCTGTGAAATGATAACCATTGGTGCAGGGGTTACAGGGCTTTTCCTCTCAGCCACCCTTTATAATCAGCCGTTGCTTCTCGTGGTTTTGGCTGCCGGCGTCAGCTCAGCCATCATGATGGGTGTAACCATGATTGCGGCTAACCTCATCCTGATTTACGGTGTTGGAGCTCCTCCCGCCTTCGCCAGGAAGGATTATGACCCTGTCACTAAGGAGCCTGTTAAGCCTTACGTTACGCCTGGAACTGTTGGCCATGGAGTTCTCACAGCCACCTATCTTGGAGGGCTTTTCGGAGCCTTCCTCGCTGGGATAGGGGGAGCCTTAACCTTCTCCGTCATGTACAGGTTCACTAGTGGGGCAGGTTTCTGGGAGCTTTTCACGGCTACCTCCCAGGCAGCACCAGACATTGCGGCCATCACACTCTCCGTAATTACGGCTTTGGGAGCCTACCTGATTAACGCGAACATCACCGCCTACAGTATTCGAGGCGTAATAGAGTCTTGGATTGACCCGAAGTTTGAAGCGGTTCCAAGAACGTTAGCCGCATGCTTCAGCGCCTCCCTCCTCTTTGGAATCCTCATCCTCCTAGCTTCCATAGCCTTGTGAGGTGAAGGTTGAGATGGCTCACGGCGCGGTTGCACCCTCAGAGCCGAAGAAGCCTGCCATAAAGGCGGAGCATCTCGCCTATTTAGGCTTCGCCTCAGGAATGGTAGGCGTATACGTGAGCAGTTTTTCACCTGTTTTGGCTGCAGCCCTAGCTATCCCACCCATCCTTTGGGCTGCCGACGCTGTTAGGAGGATGGGGGGCTACGGGCTGGGTACAGGCGTCCCCTCCATTGGAAACCTCTCCATCGGCATGGGAGTCCTCGCAGCCATTGTAGGTTTAAGGTTTGAACCCGCTCTCGGAGCGGGATTCGCCCTAGCCTTCGGCTTCCTCTACGGCGTCATCATAGGGAAATTCAAGGTTTTGGAGATTCCCATTTTCACGAGGGTTATGGTTGAACTGCCTACCGGGGCAGCGTTAACC
>QMYF01000110.1 GCA_003662515.1 Candidatus Hecatellales archaeon
CAGAAGCCGCCCTACGCAGCCTCCCGAAAAGCCTGCTTAAAGCTTTGAGGGAAACCTACAGAAATATACGTCTCGTCCATGAACGTCAGATCCCCCAAAGAAGGCTTCTAGCAGGCTGGAGGGGGCAGAAAATTCTTCAAATCTTTGTTCCCGTAGATTCGGGTGGGCTTTATCTTCTAGGGGGGAGAGCAGCCTACCCCTCCACAGCCCTTATGCTTGCGGTGCCAGCCAAGGTGGCTGGGGTTAAAAGGGTGGTTGCCTGCACTCCTCTAGGCAGGGATGGCGAGGTTAACAGGGTTGTGCTGGCGGCTTTAAGGCTGGCCGGGGTGAAGGAAATTTTCAGGGTTGGAGGTGTTCAAGCCATCGCAGCCATGGCTTATGGAACCGAGAGTATCCCTAAGGTTTCAAAGATTGTTGGGCCGGGCAACATCTATGTCACAGCCGCAAAGATGGCGGTTTACGGGGAGGTGGGAGTGGAGTTTCCTGCAGGCCCCACCGAGCTCCTAGTTTTCGCGGATGGGAAGGCGGAGGCCAGACTGGTGGCGGCAGATCTTCTCTCCCAAGCTGAGCATGACCCTCAGGCAGTATGCATCCTGCTAACCACCTCCCGAAGGCTGGCTGAAGAAGTTTCGGAAATCCTTAGGAAGGCGGAGGGCAAGGTGCAGGAAGCCTTAAACCGTTGGGGAGCCATCCTGCTCGTTGAAAACCTGAGGGAGGCTGCCGAATTCATAAATGCCTTCGCGCCGGAGCATCTGGCCGTTCACGCGGTTAAGCCTTGGAAGCTTATCCCTCTGCTACGCAATGTGGGAGCTGTATCGCTTGGGGAAACCACGCCTGTGCCGGCCTTAGACTACGTTATGGGGGTGAGCCATGTTCTCCCTACCGGGGGTGCCGCCAAATACGCCTCCGGAATTTCAATCATAGACTTTATGAGGTTTTTCACGGTTAACAGTCTCAGCCCCAAAGAGCTTAAAAGGCTGAGGAAGACGGTGGAAACCCTGGCCGAAGCGGAAGGCTTAACCTTCCACAAGCAAGCGGTAGAGGCCAGGTTTAAAATTTCGGGAGGCAGCTAACCATGGTTGGATGTGAAATTCTCCTAGAAGTTTTCAGGGTGGTGGAAGATCGGAGGGATAACCCTAAACCTGAATCCTATGTTTCAGGCCTCATGGCTAAAGGGTTGAACGCCATCCTAGAGAAGATTTCTGAGGAGGCAGGGGAGCTTGTGGAGGCTGCCGAGGTTAAACCTGACAGCGAGGTGGTCCATGAGGCAGCTGACCTCCTCTTCCACATGATGGTTCTGCTGGCCTACCGGAGGATAAAGCTTGAAGCGGTTTTCGAGGAGCTTGCTGGGAGGAGAAAGCCTAGATGAAACCTCCAAAAGTAGCCATCCTAGATTACGGCGTTGGAAACCTGCTGAGCATAAAGATGGGCATACAGAGGGGTGGAGGCATCCCCCACATAACCAGAGACCTCAAAGAAGCCTTAACCCTCGACGCTTTAATCCTGCCTGGGGTGGGAGCCTTCAAGCCAGCTATGAGCTTCCTTCAACCCTACAAAGATAAGCTTCTCGAAGCCTTGGATGAAGGTAAACCTTTGCTGGGAATATGCCTTGGAATGCAGCTGCTCTTCAGCGAAAGCCTTGAAGGAGGTTTAACCCCCGGCCTCAACATTTTCAAGGGGAGAATTGTCCCCCTGCCTGAAGGAGTTAAAAAGCCGCATATGGGATGGAACAGCGTAAAAATTCTCAGGGAGAACCCTCTCCTCCAAGGCATACCCGACGGAGAATACTTCTACTTCGTCCACTCCTACTATCCGGAAACCTCGGGAAGCCATGTTTTAGCCTCCACTAGTTACGGGGTCGATTTTCCCTGCGTGGTGGGGGAAGGGAAAATTTTTGGAACCCAGTTTCACCCCGAGAAGAGCGGGCCTCAGGGCCTGCGCATCCTGAAAAACTTTATAGGGAGGATTGTGGATGAAGGCTGAACCTTTAATGTCTGAGGAGGAGGCCAAGAAGGCTGCTGGAAAGCTGAATTATAGGCATGGAGGGCTGCTCGTCGTGGTTGTCCAAGAGGAATCGACAGGCCAAGTTTTGATGACAGCTTTCGCTAATAGGGAGGCTGTGGAGAAAACTTTGAGCACGGGTTTAATGCATTACTGGAGCACTTCAAGGAAACGTTTATGGCTTAAAGGTGAAACCTCGGGGAACTTTCAGCTGGTTAAAGAGGTTCTCGTCGACTGTGATGGAGACTCCCTGCTGGCTAAGGTTGAACAGATAGGGGTAGCCTGCCACCTCGGCGAGAAAACCTGCTTCCACCGCAATATTAAGGAGCTGATTAAAGATGGAAAATAGGCCTGTAAGAGAGCTCGGAGGAAGAATAGACCTACACATGCATTCCCTTCTAAGCGACGGTGTTCTTCTCCCAAGTGAGATTGCCAGGAGAGCCGACAGCTTGGGCTTCAAAGCCATAGCCATAACCGACCATGTTGACCACTCCAACCTAGAGTGGGTTTTAAAGAGGATTCAAGCCTTCCGGAAAGAGTTTGAAAGGGAGCCTTTAAACGTTGAGGTTTATGTGGGCGTCGAAATCACTCATGTGCCGCCCTCCAGCATACCCATCCTAGCGTCTAAGGCTAGGAGGCTTGGAGCCCAGCTCATAGTAGTCCACGGGGAAACCATTGTGGAGCCTGTGGCTTCCGGAACCAACCGTTCAGCTGTAAACTCGGCTGACGTAGACATTCTCGCGCATCCAGGCCTCCTAACCCTGGAAGACTGTGAGAAAGCAGCCTCCAACGGGGTTTACCTTGAGCTTTCGACTAGGGCAGGACACTCCCTAACCAACGGGCATGTAGCCAGGCTGGCTGAGAAAACGGGGGCAAAACTTCTGGTTAACACGGATTTCCACGCGCCGGAAGACTTCGTAAGCCAGGAGGAAGCCTACAAGGTAGCTTTGGGTGCAGGCTTAAACCCGGAACTCGCCTTAAAGGCTGTGAAAACCTGGCCTGAGGAGCTTCTGAAAAAGATTAGAGGGGAAAGTTAGCTGCCAAGCCTAAATTCCTGGTGGAGAGCTCTAACAGCTTTAGGTCCATCCTGCTCCTTAACCACGAAGGAAATGTTAAGCTCGGAGGAGCCCTGAGCAATCATTCTCACGTTTATTCCTTCCTTGGCTACCGCTCCGAAAACCTTCGCAGCGATGCCTGGGGTTCCCTTCATCCCAGCGCCAACCAAAGCCACAATGCACACGTCATCCTCCAACTCTATTCTTCGAACCCCCTTTCTCCCCATAAGCTTCATTTCCAGCAGGGGTAGAAGCTCTTCGCCGGCATCCCTCGGAACCACAAAGGAAATGTTGGCTTCCGAGGAGCCCTGGGAAATCATGAGGATGCTAGTCTTCTTTTCGCCCAAGATTTGGAAGAGTTCCGCTGCCACCTCTGGGGCTCCACCCATCCCTGCTCCTTCCACCGTTATCGCGGAAACTTTGGTATAAGGGATACGGCTTTCGCGGCAAATCCTTGAAAGATTTCC
>QMYF01000111.1 GCA_003662515.1 Candidatus Hecatellales archaeon
CTCCCTAATGTCTGAAGAAAATTATCGTAGGCTTTTGGAGGCTGGAATCCGCAGGGTAGTTTCCACGGACACCATTCCAACGTTCACTAGCAGGGTTTCGGTAGCCAGCCTGCTGGCGGATGGCCTCAGAAAATTTTTAGAAGGCTGAAGATTTCAAGGAAGTCTTGGAAGTCGTCGGCGAGTAGGATGGCTCCGAGGCTGAGGGAGAACCTCCCATACTCCCTGCTCTTCTTTAAGGCTCCAACTAGGAGGAGGGATAGGCCATACATCCAATGGTGGAGAGGCCTGTAGACTTCGGGTGGGAAAAGGGAGGAAAGAAACTTATACCAGACGAGAAGGCTGGCTAAGCCTAAGCTTAACCCGAAAAGGACAGGTGAAATCAGCCTTTTAAACCCGGCTTCCACGCCTCATCAACATCCCTTTAAGGTTTAAGCCTAATCAACCTTTACATGCTAATATCGTTTTTGGGAGCCTTGAGGAAGCTTTTCGCCCGCCTCTCGGGAGAGCATCCCACCCTACCCTACGCGGAGGCGAAAGCCATCTTAGAGGCGGAATTCATACCTTTCAAGGTTTTGGAGGAGGCTCCCTGCCTTTTAAGGTTTGAAGCTTCCAGCCGGGCTTTGAAAGCCCTGGCAGAAAGAGCTGCCTACTGCAAAGCCTGCGGATTCGAGCTTTTCACATGCCAAACCGTAGAAGGGGAAATTCTCAGAAAAATGGAGGAGGTCCCCTTTGAAAGGCTTGTGGGTGAAGGGGAAAGCTTCGCTGTTAGGATTAGAAGGGTTTGCGGGGCTCCTGTAAATTTAGATGTGCCAAGGTTGGAAGCTAAGCTTGGAGCAGCCATATGGAGGAAGGTTGAAAACCCGAAGGTTAACCCGTCCTCCCCAGACAGGCTTTTCCTCGGGCTGCTGCTTCCAGATGGCAGGTTCCTATTCAGCCTTTGTGAGGCTGAGATTCCCAGCAAAAGCTTTTCGGAAAGAAAGCCGACGCGGAAGCCTTTCTCCCACCCTTCAACTCTCCAGCCTAAGCTTGCCCGTTGCATGGTTAACTTGGCAAGAGCTAGGAGGGGTGGAATTCTTTTGGACCCCTTCTGTGGGACGGGAAGCATCCTGCTAGAAGCCAGCCTTATCGGTGTTGAAGCTTTAGGTGGAGATCTTCAGCCCAGAATGGTTCATGGAGCCAAATTAAACGTGGAGTATTTCCATGCGGAGGGGGTTCACCTTTTTGTGGCCGACGCCGCAAAGCCTCCACTGCAGAAGGTAGACTTTATTGCTACGGATCCCCCCTATGGGAGGTCTGCCACCACAGGCGGTAAGCCTCTGCTGAGCCTGCTTGAATCCTTCCTTACCGCGGCTTCCGAACTGCTCTCTAAGGATGGATGGCTGTGCATGGCTTCCCCGGCAGGAGTCGAAGTGGAGGAACTAGCCGGGAAACTAGGTTTTAAACTTGTGGAGAGCCATGCAATACATGTCCACAAAAGTTTGACGAGGCTGGTGTTGGTGTTTAAGCCTTGAGGGCTTCCGTGATTTTTCTCGGGACTAGCGCAGGCATACCCAGCGTTGAGCGAAGCCTACCCAGCGTGGTTTTACGTTATGGAGGGTGGCTTCTCCTCTTCGACTGCGGTGAGGGAACGCAGAGGCAAATGATGAAGGCTAAGGTTGGCTTCATGAAGCCCATGAAAATCTTCATAACCCATCTTCACGGAGACCATGTTTTCGGCCTGTTAGGCTTGCTTCAAACCATGAACCTGCTGGGTAGGGAAAGGAGGCTGGAAATCTACGGTCCTAAAGGCATCAGGAGCTTTCTGGAAGCTGCCGTAGACCACTCTATAGCCGAGCTTAAATTTCCATTGGAGATTCGCGAAATTAGAAGTGGAACCGTTGTTAAAGAGAAGGATTTTAGGGTTAGAGCCAGAAAGGTTTGCCATTCTATTCCCACTTATGCCTACTCCTTTGAGGAGTATGAAAGGCCGGGCAAGTTCCATGTGGAGAAGGCTTTGAAGCTGGGAGTTCCTAGGGGCCCCCTATGGAGCAGGCTTCAGCAGGGGAAGCCTGTAAGGCTTCCTGATGGAAGACTTGTAAAGCCTGAAGAGGTTTTAGGGCCGTCAAAGCCGGGAATAAAAATAGTTTACTCTGGAGACACCAAGCCCTGTAAGGCTCTTTTGGAGCTGTCCGAAAACGCTGACCTCCTCATCCATGAGTGCACCTTCGACGACAGTTTAGCCGAGAAGGCTGAAAGCGAATTTCACAGCACGCCTGGAGGAGCTGCCCAACTGGCGAAAGAAGCCAATGTTAAAAGCCTCATTTTAACCCATATCAGCACAAGATATCAGGATGCTTCTATCCTGCTTGAGCAGGCTAGAAAAGTTTTCCCCAGAGTGAAGGTGGCTGAAGACTTTATGAAGGTGGAACTTTAAACTTCAAGCTCCTCTATTAACGCTTTAACTTTAAGGAAGGTCTCGAAGGGTCTTCTCGTCGACTCTACTATGAGGAAGCCGCTGAAGCCGTTCCTCTTAAGCCTTCTAACGGTTAAAGGCCAGTTAAGAGTTCCCTCCCCAAACCCTAAATGCTTATCTGAGTCTCCAGTATTGTCGTGGATGTGAACATGCCATATCCTGTCTTTAAACTCCTCGATGAAGCTGTTCAGCTGGCCTACGGTTAAGGCATGCCCCACGTCTAGGGTCATCCCCAACCCTTCCAATCCGTCGCTTGAAAAGAACTTTTTGAAGTCTTCCACGGTGGAGAGCAGGGACCAGCTTCCCTGAGGCATATTCTCCACGGCAAGCTTAAGCTGAAGCTTCTCAGCCTTCGCCAGAAGGTTTTGGAAAATTTTTATGTTGTCTCTCCAAGCTTCACCCGGACGGAAAGATTCCTGGGCTCCCTTAAAGCCTGGATGGACAACCATCGTTTTGGCTTCAAGCTTGTAGGCGTGCTGCATGGATGCCTCCACCATTTTGAGGGAAATCCTTCTTATGTGAGGGTTGAGTGAGGCTATGTTCAGGTCGGTGAAGGGAGCGTGAACAGAGTATTCCAGCCCGTAGGAGGATGCTAACTCTTTAAGCCTCCCAATAGTTTTCTCGTCCAGCTTTAGGCTTCCATCATCCACAAGCTCCCAAACCTTGCATTCGCCGGAACAGTTCTCTATAAACCTTAACATTTCCCTTTTTGGCCTGCCTGTCAGGAAGAGGTTGGAGAGTCCTGGCTTCAAGGCCGGGTTCACCTCCGCCTATTTCTCCGTAAGCCAGTTAATAAGCTCACGGGGATCCGGACATTCAACCTCGACTTCTATAGGCCCGAGGGGCGATTCCCCCTCAGGCTCGCAGAGAGACACATGGCCTGCATAGGCCACCTGCTTATTCAAGTAAAACCTTAGTCTCCCGTTTTCAATACACATTTTAAGGTGGCTTCGGACAGCGTCCCTTATCAGGTCTTGCCTCACAATCCTCTTGAGTTTGGAGAGGGAATCCTTGGTGGAGGACGTGAAGTAGAGGATTCCCCTGC
>QMYF01000112.1 GCA_003662515.1 Candidatus Hecatellales archaeon
GCCCGTGGGCAGGGAGCTGGGTGAACTTTCCGAGCTGGCTTGGAGTGGCGGGAGGAAGGGCAGGGAAACCATTGACCGTTTTCTCTCCGAGGTGAAGGGTTGGCTTAAGCCTGGCGGCCGTGTTCTCATGGTTCAGTCAAGCCTTTCAGGGGTTAGGGAAACCATTAGAAGGCTTAAGGGGGAGGGGTTCAGGGTGAGGATCGCGGGGAGAAGAAGGCTTTTCTTTGAGGAGCTTTTCTGTCTTGAAGCCTGGCTTCCCGAGGGCTAACGGTCGAACCTTGGGAGGGTTACTCCTTTCTGGTCTTGATATTTTCCGGTGTAGGGTTTGCTTAGGGGCGAGGTTAGCTTGGCGAAAACTATGTGGGCAAACCTTTCCCCGCTGTGAAGCTTCACGGGGAAAGAGGAACCCATGATTTCTAGGGTTATGCTTCCTCGGAAGCCTCCATCTATGATGGTTGGAGGCATGAGGAGGCCGCAGCGGGCGAAGGTTGAACGCAGCTCAACGAAGCCCATGAGGTCTGGAGGAAGCTCCACCCGCTCCAGCGTTGAGACAAGAACCTTCTCGTAGGGTTGAATCACGAAAGATTCCCCTGTCTCCATTATGAAGAATTCTCGGATGTCTGGGAGGTTTCGGGGGTCCAATATTATGTCTGTCTGCCTTAGCCTGGCTATCTGGTTTCCAAGCCTGAGGTCAACCCCGTTCTCCCGAATGGTGTCCTCGCTCATGGGTTCGATGCGAAGCCTGCCCTCCCGAACATAGTTTCTCAAGTCGAAATCGGAGAGAATCAAACCTTTCACCCAGCAGAGCTTTCAACCCTAACCTTATTAGGTTGAAGGCTTTTAGAAGTTTTCTTATGAGCAGGGTTTCCAGCTTCTCAAAGCTTGTGGGCTGCTGTGGAATCTACTGTGGAGCCTGCTTCGCCTACCGTAGAACCCTCGCAGAGAAGGCTTCAGAGCTTAAAAAACTTTTGGAAAAGGAGAATTTCAGGAGGATTGCCACGGCTTTCGAGTGGGTGGGCAGCTACCGGGATTTCAGCCGGTGGCTCAGCTGGCTGGTTAAACTTGTCTGCGACGGCTGTCAAACAGGCGGAGGCAACCCTTTCTGCTCCATTCGGAAGTGCTGTTGGAGGAGAGGCTATAAGAGCTGTGCGGACTGTCCTGAAATGCCCTGCCAGAAGCTTGAATGGATAACTAGACGCTACCGGAGGTGGAACCTGAAAAACCTGCGGAGGATTAGGGAGGTGGGCTATGAAAGGTGGCTGAGGGAGATGGAGGAAGACGTAAAGAGAGGCTTCACTACAGGTCAGGTTATCGCCGGAATTAAACGTCAAAGAAAATCTTGAAGACTTAACCCAGCCTTTAAAGCTATTTCCCGGGAAAGCTTAAATTTCGCAAGAGCTTCCGCTTCCAGCCTCCGGATTTTAGCATGGTAGGCGGAGGATTGAATGTAGCCTGAAGCCCCATAGAGCTGCCGGTATTTCGGCAGAAGCTCCGGGCGACATGCCTCAAGCAGCCTGTAAAAACGGTTTTTCACCTCCCCTGGAAGGGTGAGCTCTCCAGCCATGAAGTATTTTGCCCCATGCTTCGCGGCTTCTGAAGCCACCTCGCAGAAATGGTTGAGGTTATCCGTCAGGTAGGGGAAAACGGGAATCATGGCTACGCATACGTTTATCCCCGCGTCTGAAAGCCTTTCAACCAGGCGGAGTCTTTCCTCAGGTTTGGGGGCGGAAGGCTCAAAAAGTTTAACTAGCTCTTCGTCGAGCGTGGTAACCGTTATGAAGACGCAGCAGAAAGCCTTCTCCGAGGCTTCAGCCAGCAGGTCTAGGTCCCGCTCAAGCAGGAGGCTTTTGGTTCCCACCTCGACGGGCCAGCCTGCCTCCACCAAAACCTCCAAACATCTCCTTGAAACTTTAAATTTCTCTTCGGCGGGCTGATAGGGGTCTGTGGCTGAACCTATGAAAACCACGTCTCGAGGCTTCCTTCGGATTTCCCTCCTTAAAACCTCGCTTGCATTGGTTTTCACGTAGATTTGCTTGGAGACTTCACTGGGGTAGATATGATATTTCCCCCGCCGTTTTTCAGCTACGTCATAGCAGTAGGGGCAGGAGAAAAAGCATCCCCGATAGGGATTCAAAGTGTAAAGGCATTTATACCAGTCATCTCGGCGTTTAAGCCTGTTGAGAAGGCTTTTGGCTTCAACTTTAATGGCTTCCATCGGCTTTCGCCTGGTGTTAGGCTGGCTGAACGTAAAGGTTTTACTGTGGTGAGGTTTATTAGCCTGTTAATATCTGTCTCTTGGTGGAGGCCTTCCAGCGTTGAAGGGAAGCAACTACAGGATGCCTGTAGGCATGCCCTACGTTAGACGGGAGTATATTCACGGGGCTCCTCAACCTAAGATAACCAAGTTCACCATGGGGAACCCTAAAGGCGAGTTCACCCACAAGGTTTCCCTGATACCTTTAAGGAGGGTTCAGGTGCGCCATAACGCCCTGGAGGCGTTAAGGGTTTCCGTGAACAAGCGGCTGGCGGACAAGCTTGGAGACGCCAACTACTGCCTCAGAATCAAGGTTTACCCGCATGTGGTTCTCCGCGAAAACAAGATGATGGCTTTCGCGGGAGCTGACAGACTTCAGGAAGGAATGCGTAGAGCTTTCGGGAAGCCTGTAGGTTTGGCTGCCAGGGTGGAGCCCGGCAAACCCATCGTTGAGGTTGAGGTTTATAGTGGCGGCGTTGAGGCGGCTAGGGAAGCCTTAAAGGTTGGAGCCAGCAAGCTTCCAACTCCCTGCACCATTGAGGTTACAGCTCTCCAGAAGGCTGAGGCTAAAGGCTGAAAGCTCCGGCGGCTTTAAATTTTCTGGCCTTAATTCCTCCCGGAAGGAGGAAGTGTTGGAGGAAATCTACGATTTAGAGTTAGAGAGAGTTTTAAGGGAGATTGAAAAGCTTAAGGCTAAAAGAGTTCTCCTCCAGCTTCCAGACGGGTTAAAAGTTTACGGTGAACGGTTGGCTGAAGAGTTTTCCCGGAGGCTTGGCGTGGAAGCCTACGTTTCAGGTTCATCCTGCTATGGGGGCTGCGACCTAGCCTTAAAAGAGGCTGAAGCCCTAAAGGCTGACCTCCTCATCCATTACGGTCATACTCCTTTTCTCGAGGAAACAGGGGGAATAAAGGTTCTCTACGTTGAGGCTAGATGCAGGCTGGAGATTTTAAGCGTCGTGGAGAAGGCTTTGCCTCTCCTAGGAAAATACGAGCGAATAGGGCTTACAGCCAGCCTCCAGCACGTGCATGGGCTTAGGGAGGCTGCTGGGAGGCTGGAGGCTGAAGGTAAAACTGCTGTGGTTGGAGACGGGAAGGGGAGGGGTGTAGCCTATCCAGGCCAGGTTTTAGGCTGCAATGCTTCCGCGGCTGAAAACATTTCAGACTTTGTGGAGGCCTTCCTTCATGTGGGCGGCGGAACCTTCCACCCGTTGGGAGTCTACCTGGCCA
>QMYF01000113.1 GCA_003662515.1 Candidatus Hecatellales archaeon
GCTCTGAAGATTGTCAATTACAAGTTTCACGTTAGCCTCCTTCGCTTTGGCTGCCAGCTCTGCTGCCTTCCCAGCTGGGAGGGTTTCCGGAGGCCCATAGGTGTCCACCACGTTGAAGCCTATCCAGCTTACGAAAGGCTTCTGCCACTGCATACAGATAACGTTCACCTCTGAAACCTTCAGCTCTCCAGCTTTCTCCAGCAGTTCCTCAGCCACACTGTCTATTTCAGCCTTCAACCCGTCAGCCTCCGTTGAGACATCCAAGCCTAAATGTTCTTTGAGGGCTGCGGAAATCTGGTCGATATAGTTTTTCGCGCCTTCAGGCGTATTCCAGTTCCCCGAAACCTTCACGGCAGCAGCTTTTGAACCCACGTTTTCCAGCATGTCTTTAAGCCACATCTTATACTCGAAGCCGTGATAGAAGACGAGGGAAGCCTTCTCAAGACTGTAAAGGTCTCCAGGCTTCACGTCGTAGAAGGCAGGGCAGATCCCCGGCTGGACGAAGACCACGACTTCCACCTGGTCTCCGGCTAGCTGCTCCACGATGGAGCCCAGCACGGTTGTCGTGCAGACTACTAACGGCTTCTCCTGTTGGGCTTCTGCTCCCGTAGCGGCGCTTACACAGATTAAGGCTACTAATAAGAGGGCGAGCAGGCCTCCAAGCCTCATTTTCTAATCCTCCTTTTAGGTGATAGGGCTACTGCTAAGGCGAAGCCCAGGGTTGAAACAAGCACTATGCAGGCTCCGGCAGGCCAGTTGAGGAGGTAGGAGAGGGTTAAGCCGAGAAGGCAGGAGGCTGCCCCCACCAGGGGGGCTAGGAAGGCGATTCTCCTGATGTTGTAGGAGAACTGGAGGACTGTGGCTGCAGGGTTGAAGAGGAGGGCGAAAACTAGGAGGCCTCCAACAAGCTTGAGGGAGAAGGTTACGATGATGCCTATGGCGAAGAGGATAAGATAGATGAAAGGCTTAGTGTTTATCCCGTCGGCCTCCGCCAGCTTCCTATTAAACATTATGGTAAAATACTCCTTCCAGAAAAGGGCCACCAGAACTGTGAAAACCGTCAGCAGGCCGGCCAGAGAAACTATGTCTCTAAGCCCTACCGAAAGGACGCTTCCCCAAAGAATGCTGGTAACCTCGCTGGTGAACCTTACGGCTCCCGGAGTCAGGGTTAGGAAGATGAAGGCTAAAGCCATGTTTAAGGGGAAGGCTATTCCCGTGACGAGGTCGGGACGCATTCCAGCCCTATCTGAAACCGGCCCCACCATGGAGGCTGTGGCGAGGGAGAAGGCTAAAGCCATGGCGAAGGGGTTAAGGGATAAGCCTACTCCCAGCGCCGCTCCGGCGAAAGCCGCATGGGACATGCAGAACCCCATGGAGGAAAGCCCTATGCGAACTATGAAGACGCTGATTAACCCTGTAAGTAAGCCTACAAGCACGGCTCCAGCCATAGACCGTAAAATTAAGGCTGGAAGCTCAAAGCCCATTCCGCTTCAACCCCGGGAAAACCGCTGGAATGGAAAGCTCATCCAAGTTTTCCCTGGAAACATCAGCGATTATCCTGCCCTCCGAAACTAGTAGAACGCGGTGGCAAACCTGAAGGAGGCTTTCAGGATTATGGGCTACCACCAGCGTGGAAACCTGTCTTTCAACGGTTATTTCGGCTAGAAGCTCGGCAACCTGTCTTCTCGCCTCATAGTCCAGGTTGCTTAAAGGCTCATCGAGCAGAAGGATTTCAGGCTCCTTTGCCAGGGCTCTTGCAATCATGACCTTCTGCTGCTGGCCTCCTGAAAGCTTCCCAATAGGCCTCTCAGCAAGCTCCAAGATGCCAAGCCTATCCATAGCCTCCAAAGCCTTTTCTACGTCGCTTCTCCCAGGCTTTCTGAGCAGGCCAAGCCTGCCAAACCTCCCCATTAAAACCACGTCTAGAGCCCTATAGGCCTCGTCGGGGCCCACCATGAAGTCTTGGGGGACATATCCTATCCTCCGCCTCGCCTTGACGCCATCCCTAACCATATTGAAGCCTAAAACTCTGACCTCACCTTCCGCAGGTTTAAGGCAGCCGCAGATGGTTTCCAGCAGGGTGGTTTTACCCGCCCCATTAGGTCCAACAATACAGATGAACTCTCCTTTCTCCACGATGAGGTTTACGTTTTTGATGGCCGGTCTGCTTTCCCCCTGGTAGATGGTGGAAACGTTTTTCAGCAGGATTGTTGGCACCACGCTTCCCCCTGGGCTTGCCTCTCTAGAGGAGGTAATATTTCTAATATTTAAAATATTACCCTTCGAGAGAAACTTTTAAAGTAAGCCGTAAAGCCCCTAATATAGTCAAAGTTAAAGGAAAGTTTAGGGGAAGCAAGGAATCATGCCTCGGTTTAAAACCATCGCAGAGGTCCTAAAGATTGTTGAAGACCCAAACCAGATTAGGAACGCTGGAATAATCGCCCATGTAGACCATGGTAAAACTACGCTTACCGACTCTCTGCTAGCTGCTGCAGGCCTTCTCTCCCCGACGGTGGCTGGCACCGCCCTAGCCTTAGACTACCTAGAGGAGGAGCAGAAAAGACAGATGACCATTAAGGCGGCTAACATAAGCCTCTACTACGAGATAGGCGGAAAACCCTACGTTATCAACCTTATCGACACTCCCGGCCACGTAGACTTTACAGGGAGAGTTACCCGCAGCCTTAGAGCCATCGACGGCGTAGTGGTGGTTGTAGACGCTGTTGAAGAGGTTATGGTTCAGACGGAAACCGTGACGAGACAGGCTTTAGAGGAACGTGTCAGACCTACGCTTTACATCAATAAGGTGGACAGACTCATCAAAGAGTTGAGGCTTCCCCCCGAGAAGGTTCAGGAGAAGCTTCTCCGCATCATCCGCGACTTTAACAACCTTATCGAAATGTATGCTGAACCGGAATACAGGGATAAATGGAAGGTCAGCTTTCAGGGTGGAACCGTGGCCTTCGGCTCAGCTAAAGACCGGTGGGGGCTGAACTTTAGGCTAGCCCAGGAGAGAGGCCTCAAATTCTCAGATATTGTGGCGCACTATCAGGATGGAACGGTTCAGGAGCTCTCTAAGGAAGCCCCTCTCCATGAGGCTATTCTCGACATAATTATCGGCCATATGCCTCCACCCCACGTAGCTCAAAAATATAGAATACCCAAAATCTGGAGGGGAAACTTGGACAGTGAAGTTGGAAGGGCTATGCTGGAATGCGACCCCAACGGTCCAGCCGTAATGTGTGTTACCAATGTGGTGGTGGACCCGCAGGCAGGTGTAGTGGCTACCGGACGCCTCTTCTCGGGAACCGTGAACACGGGAGACATTGTTTACCTGGTAGGGGCTCGAGATGAAGCCCGCATCCAGCAAGTATGCATCTTCATGGGCCAGTTCAGAGAGGTGGTTGGAAGGCTTCCCGCAGGGAACATCCCCGCCCTTCTAGGCATAGATAAGGCTAGGGCTGGAGAAACCATAACCAC
>QMYF01000114.1 GCA_003662515.1 Candidatus Hecatellales archaeon
CTTCCTCAGCGGGGAGAAAAGGTCTCCTTGCCTCGCTTCAACCCTTGAAGCCAGCCCGTTAGCCTCCGCGTTTTCCCGCGTAGCCCTTATGGCTTCAGGGTTAATGTCCACCGCCACCACGCTGCTTCCCCGAGCCGCTGCAAGCAGTCCTAGGAAGCCTGAGCCACAGCCCAAATCCAGCACCCTCTCACCCTTCCTAACCTTCAGGCTTTCAGCGAGGAGGAAGCTGTCGTCGGAAGGCTCGTAAACCTCTCGGGGAACCTTCAACCGTAAACCGAAAAGCCTTCTTTCCAAGGTCATCCCGTCTTAAGCCCCCAAAGGACGTTAGCTACCTCAGCGAACTCCTCAGGCGAAAGGGTGAAAACCCTCCTCTCTAAGTAGGGTATCCCGGTGAAGGGCTTAGCCAGCCCAAGTTCAGGCTTAAGTTTTGCCAGGGTTTGCAGGGCTCGGGAAAGCTTCCTCCTCCGCTGGGTGAAAAGCAGCTTAACCACTTCGCTGAAAAACTTGTAGTCTTCAACTTTGAAGGGAGGCTTAACCCTAGGCTTAAACCTCACCACCATGGATTCCACCTTTGGAGGCGGATAGAAGGCTTCCTTTCCCACGGTCTCCAAAACCTCCACCTCAGCCCAATAGTAAGCCATAACGGTAAGCCTGCCATACGCCGCTGTTCCAGGCCTAGCAATTAAACGTTCAGCGAACTCCCTCTGAAGGGTTAACACAGCCAGCTTCACAGGGCTTTCAGCCAGCCTGAAAATAAGCGGGGAGGAAATCGAGTAAGGCGGGTTTGAAACCACCTTATCGTAGAGGCCTTCCAGCCTCAACTTTAAAAAGTCTCCATGGAAAAGCTTCACGTTCCCTTTGCCTCTAAACTTTCTCTCGAGGAGCCTGTAAAGTTTAAAGTCGGCTTCCACCGCCAAAACTTCGCCAGCCTTTTCGGCTAGGATTTCCGTTAGGAAACCTAAGCCTGCCCCCACCTCTAAAACCCGGTCGCAGCTGGAAACCTCTCCATATTCGGCTAAACGCTCCAGAAGCCCCCTATCCACCATGAAGCTTTGGCCAAGCCTCCTCCGAGGCCTGACACCTGCCTCCCTGAGAAAACGTTTAACCTTCAGGAGAAGCGTTTCCATGCCTTAAAAATGCCTCGTGAAAATCTTATATTTCTGCTCGGTTGTCAACTCCTCCAAAATCCTTTTAACCACTGTCTTCACAGGGTCGATGGAAGTCCGCTTATGGAAGTCTTCAAAGCTTTCAAAGGGCTTTTTCTCCCTTTGCTCCACAATCTGCCACATGAATTTTTTCCCTATGCCTGGGAGAAGCTCGAAGGCGTGCATTTTAGGCGTGACTGGCTGAGCCCTATTAAAGAAGTCGATAAACCTTTGCTCATGGCTCCTCACAATCTTCTCTACGACGGCTGGAAGCTCGGCTTTGGCTGTAGCTGTAAGCTCCTCATAGCTTATGCGCCCCAGAATCCTGTCCACCTTGTCGCGTCCTTCCCGCCCAATATAGACGCGCTCGTGAAGTTGAACGTTTACTCCAGGCTTAACCGTAGCCTCAAGAAGCGTGAAAAAGTCTTCGCCTACCAGCTGAACTACAGGTTCAGCTACGAATTCTCCCCCTCTACGCACTTTCCCCCGGGGGAGGAAATCTAAAACGTAGGCGGCTTCCTCGTAGCGTCTCCTAATCATTATTGAGGCCTCGGGCTTCCTCTAAAATTATTTTGCCTCCCTAAAACATATAAGACCTAAGCTTACCCCTGCTTAGACCTATACTCGTCGAGAACCTTCAAGATGGCCTCCAGCTTCTCCGTGGCCACCATTTTATACCTCGGAAAGAAAACCCTAAGCTCCTCGATGGTTTCAGGCATACAGTTAACTATTTGGACGGCTTCCCCCACCTCAAGCTCAAACTCTTTAACCAGTCTCTCCACCAGCTCCTCAGCAGCCTTACCATCCAGCTTAGAGAAAAGCTGGCTGTATTCGAGGGTTCTCCTCTGAAACTGGTTTAGCTCCCGGTCGAGGCTGGAAAGAATCTCCTTAACCTTAGCCACCGGAATAGGCTTGCTCTCAACTATTTTAACTGGCATAAGCTTCCCTCACAAAACTGAAACCTAAATTTTCCTTAAATGCTCGGGGAGGGCGATTATCTGCTTGGTTTTCCCGCCAACCCTCACACCCACAATGTAGGCGCGGCCACGCCTATCAAGGATGGTTCCCACCTTCCCGTGGTAGCGGCGGTGGGGTTGACCTTTATGGGTGGCAGGGTCAATGTCTATAACCACCCTGTCGCCCACCTCGTAGTTGATGAGCATGTAGCCTAGCGGCCTTAACCCTCGCTTCCTGGGATGTTTCCTTAAGAGTTGACGGGTAGCCCTTCGAAAGCCTTTGGAGGTTCTAACCATGCCCTTCCCCGCCTTCAGCCTCCACGTTCAATACCGTTAAACTTACACATTTTAACTTTTTCCCGAGCACCTCAGCCATGCTCGGCCTGGTTCTCCCCTCATCCCCATCCACAAGCTCCTTCACGTAGAGGCCTCCCTGACATTCCACCCAAGCCTCAAAACTCCTCTCCGAAACCCTCTGCACCTTCAAACCGTAAACCTGCTTTATCCGCTCCTTGTCAGCCCTACGGTGGAGAACCCTCCTCGGCGTCCACTGGCTAATCGTTCTACCCGCGAAAAACTCTTCAAGCTTTTTCAACTCCTCATCTTGGAGAGGCTCCTCAGCCTCCACCACGATATGGTAGGTTTTACGGTGGGCTTCTGCAGCCTTAACCCTGGCGACAGCCTCCCTCCCCGCCATCTTTAAGCCTAAAACTTCCACCTTCCCGCTGGAGTTAATCTCCCTGGCAGCCTCCTCAAGGTTAAGCCTCCGCCTCCTAGGATTCTTAATTTCCACCACGAAGGGCCTGCCACTTCCAAGCATCCTCGCATCGATATCTTCTCTGCCTCCAGCGTGGAAGCTTGCATCGTCTCCCTCAGCCTGCCTCAGCAAAGGCCTCTCAATAATTTCCTCGACGGATTCAGGGTAGCGTCTACCCGTCCACCCACATTCCTCACATCCTTCACCTCGACAGCGGCTGCAAAGCCATCGGGCCTGAGGAATCCCTGGAACAAGTTTCCGGTAGCGTCCCTCCACGAAGATGGGTGCAGCCTTAACAGAAACCTTTCTCCCCTCACTGTAGGGTGAAAGGGTGACCAGCATTTCAGGAGACTTGAAGTCTACGGGTTTACCGGTAAGCCTCGAAATGTGCTTGCCTACCTCCCGGGTAAATTCTCCTTTAATGCTTTCCCCCCAAAGAATTCCGAAACGCCCCCTAAGCCTGTCTTCAGCCTCAACTATTTCGCTGGGAACCCTAGCCCCCACAAGGAAGCTTCCATACTCATATTCAGCCATAAGCCTCACAGCCTCCTCCGCCAACTCACCCACCCTAGAA
>QMYF01000115.1 GCA_003662515.1 Candidatus Hecatellales archaeon
GAGCTTCTCTAGGCCACCCTCATCGTGGTTTCCACCACGATACCCTCGTCCGTAATCCTGTAGGGGATAAGCCTCAAAGCATGGTGAACCTTCCGAAGCTTCCTAACCTTGATAACCCCTGCAGCCTCCTCGGATTCGGGATGAAGGTTAAACTCTAAAACGCCATCCGCGAAATGGGCAACCGTGGTCAAGGTTTTAGAGTCGTGGAGGCCTGGAACCACTAGGAGAAAGTGGACACCCCCATGCTCGTGGGCGCTGAGCAAGGTTAACTCGAAAATTTCAATGATGTCTTTAAGCTCGTAGAAGAGGAGGAAATAGGAGAAAGTGTCTACCACTATGTGGCTTCCCTCCTCAATGGCTTTAGGAAGCCTAGAGGTGAGTAGTTCAGCTAAAGCCCGCCTGGGCGTCATACCCCTCCTAACATCCCTACGATAGGTGCACATGTCGACAAAGGACCATACACCCTTCTTCTCCAATTCCTCCAGGTTCCAACCGTAGGTGGCCATTTCCACCCTAACATCCCCACAAGGCCTATCCACCGAGAAGTATACAACCTTCTCTCCAGCCCTCCTAGCCTTAAAAAACATAACCTGCTGGGCGAAAAGGTCGAAGCCTGAGCCAGGCTCACCCATAAGCGCGATAACGCTTCCCTCGGGAAAGCCTCCCCCAAGAAGCCTGTCAAAAGCTGTAATCTCCGTGCTTACAACCTGGAAGGCTTTCCCTCCGCCTCCGATAGAACTCAACCAAACCGCCCGAACAATTATCAGCCCAAAACAGCCTTAAAATTTTCAGCGTACAAGCTTGCTCAGCGTGGAGGCAGCCTCCTCAGCACTGGAACCTTCAACCACCTCAATGTTGTACTGTTTAGCCAGGTTTTTGCCTACACCTGAAAGGGAAGGAATAGCCACGCAAACCGCCTTATCAGGCTTAACATCTAAAACCTTAGCAAACATGCTGATGACCACACTTCCATCTACTTCGCCTTCCCCCTTGTAAAGGTCTAAAACCACCTTGATCTCCTTCCCTTTCTCAATTTTGTAGGCTACTAGGTCGAACTTATGCATGCTCCCGGAAAGCCCCTCCAAGTTTTCAATAAACCTCACATTGTAGCCAGCGGAAGTGAAGCTTTCAGCCAAAATCTTAAGGTTGGCAAGCTTCTCCACGTAGTCGGACATTTCCTCGCTGAGCGAGTAGCTGTAAACCTCCAGGAATTCGCCCTCCCTAGCCTTAAAATCTAAGCCGCAGGTAATACAGTGAAAGCCCACCTCAGGCGTGTCAAACTTACGCTTACAGATGTTGCATTCAAACCAGGAAGCCAAAACCCTATATTCATGAGGTTCAAGTTCCATGCCATCCCTCGGGCAAACAGGCTTCACACCCTCAAACAGTTTATTAACCACAAATTTTGTTCCATCACGCAGATGCTCTAGAAGCCTCTTCTTCTCAATGTCGAAGGAGCCGCAGTAAGGGCATAAACCTCGAGGAGAAAGATTTATGGAGGCACATTTAGGACAGGCGAAAACCTTATCGTAAAGGCTTTTCTTAAGAAGCTTTTCCGCGGTCAGCGATTCGAGAAGTTCCCTAACCTCTTCAGGTTTAAGCTCCATAACCTTCTCGATATACGGATACCTTACACCTACACTGTGGTCTATGAGGGGCGTAATGTTAAGTTCACCCTTACCTATAAGCTTAAAAATTAAGGCTAACTTTCTGCCGGAAACCTCGTCAACCTTAGGCTCCGTTGGGGAACCCATTCTCTAACGCACCTTCACCCGGAAACCTGAAAAATTAAACACCTCCTGAGAAGGGGTTGAAACTGGCGAAAACTCTCTCCTTCGGGAAAACCATTATTCCACCATAATCTATCCGGTAGGGGCGAGGCTGCGTATCATGGGAGGCACCCCTCATCTTCTCCACGTAAACACATTTAACCAAGTTACCTTCCTGATAAATGTTCTGCAAAACAATAACACCATCAGCCAGATACTCCTCAAAAATAAACTCCCTCTCCAGCTGAGAAGTCTTAGCCTCGGAAATAACGATAGATGTGCACCCCGAATCTAGAAGCGTCTTAAAAATCAACATGGTGTGAAGCCGCCTCTCCACAGGGTCAGCCACCTGAAAGGTTAAAGCGGAAATGGAGTCGATGACAACTCTTGAAGCTCCCAAAGACTTAATAGTGTTCTTTAAGGTTTCCAGCAGGCTTGCAGCCTTAAAAACAGGCATATCCATAAATTTAACAAGCTCCCTAAACTTCTCCGAAGGAAGATAATTCACCACCGAATGGTCAACAATCTTAATTAAACCTTCATTCTCCAATTCGTCTAAATCGAATCCAAGCTTTCGAAGGTCAGCCTTAAGGATAGGTGCACCCTCCTCCAAGGTGACAATTAAACCTTTCTCACCGTACTTTTTAGCCCCATTATAGATGAACTGGGCGCCCAAAATTGTTTTACCTGTCCCAGGTCCTCCAACCACAAGAATACATCGTCCTCGCGGTATTCCTCCACCCAAAACCTCGTCGAGACCTTCAATCCCCGTTTTAGCGAGCTCTTCCGTCAAAGCCTGCACCACCCTGGACCATTCCCTGCATAGAACAGTCTAAAGTTTTTTGAATATACATTCGAACCAAAATACTTTACCCTTCTCTCATTAATAAATCGTTGTTCGAAACAGTAATAGATATTCGGGTTTAAACAAAATGCGATATATCTATGTTGAAAAAATATTTATGTATAAATCCTAATATAACTAAACTTAATAATAAGCCTTCTAGCAGTCAAAAAAGGGAACCTCATGAGCAGAATAACTTCAGTTGAACTCGACGAAGAAGACGTGAAATACATAGAGAATCTTATAGAGGAAGGACGTGTAAGGTCGCTTAAAGAGTTCGTCGAAAAATGTGTAAAGTTCGGGATAAACTTCACCTTAGACCGGTGGCAGCCAGGCATCCTAAACGTGGGCCCTGTCAGAGTTGTAGTCCTCATAAAGAAGGCACTGGAACTTCTGATAGAGCATATTCCAGAAGAAGACCATGAAGATCTTGGAAGAGAAATAGGCGAAATCCTTTCCTCCTTCGCCATCTTCCACCGTCAGGTAGATTGCGCGAAGGATTGGGATTCTGCCCTCAAACTTTTAAACGAGCTAGGCTGGGGACACTTCCAGGCACCCTCCAAAAACCTCATCCAAGTAATATCTCCCGCCTTCCCTTCCTCCATAATGAAAGGATGCCTTGAAACACTCCTAAACGTTAAACTTGAAACCGTACGGCTCAAAATAGATGTCCACCAGTTTAAAGTAGTCTAAATAAGGGGAAACCCTGAAACTAAAAATTCTTATAATCGAATATTTTGCTTTAAAACCTTTTAATATCTAATATTTCGGCGAAAAACCCGCAAAATTTAAATTTTAAGCTAGATAAACC
>QMYF01000116.1 GCA_003662515.1 Candidatus Hecatellales archaeon
GGGCTAAAGTCTAGGGAAGACTTTAAAATGCTGGAGGAGCTTGCAGGCGTTCTTGGAGGGCAGGTAGGCTGCTCTAGGCCCATAGCCGCGGATAGGGGATGGTTCACCGAGTGGGTTGGCCTTTCCGGGAAGAAGGTTAAGCCGACACTCTACTTTGCCGTTGGAATTTCAGGGGCCATCCAGCATGTGGCTGGAATTCGAGGCTCCAAAATCGTGGTAGCTATAAATAAGGATCCTGAAGCCCCCATATTTGCTGATGCCGACTACGGGGTTGTGGGAGACCTCTACCAGGTTGCTCCAGCCCTTGTTCAAGCGCTTAAAAAGCATTTAAAGAAGACTTAAACCCCGATTCCGCTTCCCTTTTTTTAGAAGGCAGCAATAGGTTTTCTGAGGTGAAGCTTAAGGGTGGGTGGAGGCGTTAGACATGCCCTGCTCGGAGTGGGCATGGCTGGGCAAACCCTCCTTGAAGCCCTAAACCTTGGAAGCTTTAAGGGGCTCTGGCATCCTAAGGTTGGAGGCTACGGGGTTGAAAGCCTGAAGGTGGTGGCCGTCTACGATGTAGATGAGGGTAAGGTGGGTAGGAGGCTGGGCGAGCTTTCTGAAAGCCTTAAAGGCTTAGACCTTG
The DNA here is from genome assembly GCA_003662515.1 of Candidatus Hecatellales archaeon. Taxonomy (GTDB): domain Archaea; phylum Thermoproteota; class Bathyarchaeia; order Hecatellales; family Hecatellaceae; genus B25. Next base: position 626 of record QMYF01000116.1, read on the forward strand.
AGGTGAGGGCAGGCCTCCACCTCGACGAGCCCATTCCAAGCTTAAAGCTTGCCGGAAACCTTAGAACTCCTGAGGAAATCGCGGATGAGTGGCGGAGCCTCCAGGTGGATGTGGCCGTAAATCTGATTACGTCTGGAGGCTTCAAGTCCTCCCAAGCCTATGCTGAGGCTGCTTTAAAGGCTGGAGTCTGCTTCCTGAATGCTACCCCAAGCAGGGTGGCTTCAAATCCAGGCGTGGTGAAGGCCTTCGCCGACGCCAAACTAGCTTTAGCCGGAGACGACCTCATGAGCCAGCTTGGGGGAACCGCCCTCCACCGAAACCTGATAAGCTTCCTGGATAAGCGAGGCCTTAGGGTGGTTAAAAGCTATGAGCTAGATGTGGGTGGAGGCTTGGACACCTTGGCTACCATTAGGGGGGACGTGAAGGAGGCTAAGCGTAGGCTGATAGGTGAAGCCTTGAAAGCTGAGCTTAAATACCCCTTCCCAACCATAGCTGGAACCACGGATTACGTCGACTTCCTGGGCAAACGTAGGGTCTCCTATATTTACTTGGAGGGTGAAGGCCCCCTCAAATCGCAGTTCAGGCTGGACGTAACCCTCCGCAGCGACGACCCAGCCAATGCTGTGAACATTCTCCTCGACGTGGTTCGAGCTCTCCAGGCGGCGAGGGAAAACGGCGAGTATGGTGCTCCCCCTGAAATCTGCGCCTACGGCTTCAAGCTTCCACCCAAACCTATGCCTCTCCAAGAGGCTGAAGAAGCCTTCGCAAGGAAATACCTGCCCGGTTAACCTTCCCAAACCACCTCGAAATCCTTCCCCTTCACCCTTGAAATTTTCTCTTGGATGACAGGTTTCAGGGTTTGGTCAACCTCGTAGCCTATAGAGTTTCTCTCCAGCTCTATGGCCGCCTTAACCGTGGTTCCCGTGCCCAGAAAAGGGTCTAAAATCCAGTCTCCCACCAGCGAAAACATGCGGATAAGCCTTCGCGGAACCTCCTCCGGGAAGGCTGCTGTCCGCCTCTCAGCCTGGCTAAGCTTCTGCCTGGCCCCTGGAATCTCCCATATCTGGGTGAACCAGCGGTCTCTCTCCCTCTTCGTGTAGCTGCTCAGGTAACGTCTCCTATCCTTAGGCTTAAACTTTCTTGGAGCCCCCTTCCTGAAGATTAGAATGTATTCACAGTCGAGGGTTATGTAGGCGTTGGGGGGCAGGAAGCCTGAACCTAGGAAGGCTCCTTTCCCCTTATATTTAGGCTTATTCGTAGGCTTCTTCCAAAGAATGTAGGGTAGAGTTGTGAAACCTATTTTTTCGCAGTGCTCTATGACTTTGGCATGGTTGGGGTAAACGCGAAAGAAGCCTCCAATATTTCGGGCTGCATCCCCAATGTTTATGCAGGCTATCCCACCGTCGACGAGCACCCGGTAAACTTCCCTCCAAACCTCCGCTAGAAACCTGTGCATCCGCTCGTAGACTTGGAGGGCTAAACCCGTTTTTTCACGCAAGGTTTCCGCCTGCTCCATTCTCCTCCAAAGCCTCTCTATGCCCCGGTCAACCCTCCGGAAGAAGCTGTCCCAAAGCTCTATCATAGGGTAGGGGGGAGAGGTGACCACTAGGTGAACGCTTCCATCTTCCAGCTGCTCCATTCTTCTGGCGTCTGAAAAGAAGATTTTATGCAGGGTTTTCAAGGCTTTTCTCCATGGATAAACACGTAGTAGCCGTTCATACGCTCCTCTTTCACTAAGCCTTTAAACCCTGCCTCCCTGAAAAATTTCTCTATTTCCACGGCTCCACAGTTCCATACGAGGCGCAGGTAGGGCTCCCATATCAGCCTGTCGAAAATGGAGAGGAGGAGACTTCTAGCCCAACCCTTATACCCCGTGGAAACCCTGCCCCCAGGCTTCAAAACCCTAAACATCTCCTCTATTACAGGCTTCGCATCCCTAACCGTGTCCAACGCGTAGCAGCAAACCGCAGCGTCGAAAAGGCTGCTTCTCAAGGGAAGCTTTTCACCCGCCGCCAAAACAAAGTCTACTCGGTGATCTAAACCAAGCCTTTTAATCTTCCTCCGGCCTATAGCCAAGGTTCCAGGCGAAATATCTACGCAGATGAGGTGTCCACGTTTAAGCTTTGAGGCGAGAAGCTTAGACATTTCCCCTGTGCCTGAGGCTACCTCAACCACGGTTTCGTCTCCCCGAAGTTTGGCTCGGTTGAGGATGAGGGGGCGGTAAAGCTTCTTGCTGAAAAGCGTTATGGCGTCGTCAAGCTCGTAGAGCCAGGCGCCCCTAGTGTAGAGGTCTCGGATTTCCTTGGTGGTTCTCTCACGTTTGAAAAGTCTCCGTAAGCCCAAGCCTCTCCTCCTCTCTGAAATTTTAATGTTACCTTTAAAAGAATCTTTCACCTAGGTTTCCTTAGCCTTCTGCTGGGAGCCAGCTATGGACGAGGAATCCAAGCTTAACCGTGTGGTGGAGAAGATTCTTGAGGCTAGACCCGACCTAACTCGAAGCCATGTTCTCGAGCTGGTGAAGCGGAAGCTGGAGGAGGCGGGAAACCTTCTCAACCCTGAGGGGGCTGCCTGCCTGGTGGCCTCCGAGCTGGGAGTAGAACTCTGGAACAGGAATATTTCCACCGAGCTGAAGGTTAAAGATTTGGCTCCAGGCTTGAGGGATGTAAGCTTGGTTGGCAGGGTTTTAGCGGTCCACCCGGTTAAGGCTTTTCGGAGGCCTACAGGCGAGGAGGGGAAGCTTAGAAGGCTTATCCTAGGCGACTCCACGGGGACGGTTGAGGTTTACCTCTGGAA
>QMYF01000117.1 GCA_003662515.1 Candidatus Hecatellales archaeon
AGGATGGGGCGGCTGCTCTTATAGGAGCAGTGCTCCGAATACATGATGTCAAACATGCCCCATTCTACCTGGTTGGGCTCCCTCCCGAGTTTACGCCTAATCCAGGCTATCTCCCTCGGGGTGAGGCTCACCCCCTCAGGAATGCTTCTACTCCGGGAGCCCATAAGCCTCTACCTTTTAACGTATCTGACCATAGACTGGAAGAGGAGGAGGCCGTCAGCGTCGCCGTAGGGGCTGAGGACAGGCTCGGAAGCCCTTTCAGGGTGAGGCATCAACCCTAAAACGTTTCCCTCCTCATTGCAGATTCCCGCGATATTTCTTACCGAGCCGTTGGGGTTAGCCTCGGAGGTAGCCTCACCCTTCTCGTCAACATAGCGGAAAACAATCATCCTCCTGCGGCTAAGCCTCTCCAGCTCAACCTCCTCGTTAAAATATCTACCCTCCTTATGGGCAATGGGGATGTGGAGAACCTTCCCCTCAGGAATTCCCCTCGTGAAGGCTGTATGTCCATTATCGCAGCGAACGTTAACCCACATGCAGATGAACTTGAGGTTCTCATTGGGCAGTAGGGCTCCTGGAAGAAGCCCTGCCTCCACCAAGATTTGGAAGCCGTTGCAGATTCCCAGGACAGGCCGGCCGTCTTCAGCCATCAGCCGCACCTCCTCCATGGCTGGGCTCCTAGCCGCAATGGCTCCGCTTCGAAGGTAGTCGCCGTAGGAGAAACCTCCCGGCAGCACCACACCATCATAGATTTCCGACTTAAACTCTTTATGCCAGACTAGGTCGCACTCCACGCCCACCACGTTTCTGAGCACGTAGACTACGTCGAGGTCGCAGTTGGAGCCTGGAAACCTTATCACGGCGAAACGCATCCTTACTCTTCCACCCTAATCCGGTAAACGTGAGCCACGGGATTGTAAATCCTGAGAGTATTACACATTTCAAAGGCTAACTTTTCAGCCTCCTCAGGACTGTTAGCATCGATAAGCATGCGGAGATACTTTCCCGTCCTCACCGAGCGCACGTTAACATATCCGCCTTTAAGTATGAGATCTCGATGGATGGTTTCGCCTTCAGGGTCTCTTGCCGCAGGCTTGTTCTCGATAATTACCTCCACAATGTAGGTTTTCAATCTTTAAACTCCTCCCCCACAATTCTCCTGTAGGCTTCCCGGTAGACGGCAGCCACTTCCCGCAGGCTTCCACCCCTACGGTAAACATCCTTGTCCAGCGATTCCCCTGTCTCCACATCCCAAAGCCTCATCGAGTCAAGGTTTAACTCGTCTCCAACCCTCAGCCTTCCATCCCTATCCCTACCGAACTCAAGCTTGAAGTCTACAAGCTCAAGCCCCTTACCTTTAAGGTATCTCCTTAAAACCCTGTTAGCCTTTAAGGTTAACCTTTTCATGGTTGAGATTTCTCTGGGAGAGGCTAACCCGAAAATTTTCATATGCTCCTCTGAGAGCAGAGGGTCATGATGCAAATCGTCTTTAAGGAAGAATTCTACCAGGGGCTTTGGTAAGGGTTCTCCCTGCTTGAAGAAAGGGTAAGTTTTAACCAGCCTCCCCGTAGCAATATTTCTGCATACCACCTCAACTGGAAGCATTTCCAGCTTTAAAACCCTCATTGAGACTGGAGGTTTAAACTCTAAGAAGTGGGTTGGAATTCCAGCCTTCTCTAGAAGCTGGAAGAGGAAGGTGGAAAGCCCAGCGTTAATGGCACCCTTGCCCGGAAGCCTATCCTTCTTTTCTCCGTCTAGGGCGGTAATGCTGTCCTTGAATTTGAGGAGAACCTCGCCGGGTTTACCCAGCGAGTAAACTATCTTTGTTTTTCCTTCACTTAGTTTGCGCAAGAGGAATCTTCCCATTTTTGAATTTTGAGGGAAACGGTGTTTTAAATATCTTTTGCTAAAATTCTTGGCAATACAAAAGATTATATTTACATATACCTGTTAAAGGCAAAAATTCCCTGAAAAATAAAGAAGTTTGAGGAAAGGAGGCTTAAAAGGTGAAAGAAGCCTAGAAGCGCCTTTTCAAAACCTTAAAAAATTTATAGTTGGAACATGCTAGTAAGGTTTTGAAGAATTAAAAGTTTGGGTTCTATTGTTAAAAGGGGTTGGATTGGCTGTTTGGAAACCGGGAAAAAACCTCTGACCTTCCTCTTTAAAAACGTGAACAGTAATGTTAGGGTGCGCTTGAAGAACGATACAGAGTATCGTGGAGTATTGGTGAAATGCGACAACTACATGAACCTTATCCTCGACAATGCTACCGAATACAACAGCAACGAGCCTGTAGCCGAGTATGGAAGCATCTTCATTCGAGGCAACAACATAATTTTCATCATTTTCGAGTGATGAATTCTTCCTTTAGGAAGAGGAAAAACTTACATTTTCTTGTTGCCGTTGAATATTCCTGTTTGCCGTGCTATGTTTAGAGGTGCGGTAAGTGTTGGCGAGGTTTTCCATTGAGAGGTTGGGGGTTAAACCGGTTTCAGAGTATACTGTGGAGATGGTTGAAAGGAAGGGGGTAGGCCACCCAGACTATATAGCCGACGCGGTTTCAGAGGCTTTCAGCAGAGAACTCTGCAAATATTATCTGAGGGAGTTTGGCACCATCCTCCACCACAACGTGGATAAAGGGCTAGTGGTGGGTGGAAGAGCAAACCCCCGGTTTGGAGGAGGCGAAGTTTTAGAGCCCATCAGGATAATTGTCGCCGGGAGAGCGGTAACGGAGGTTAAAAAGAGAGGCGGCGGAAGAGTTGAGGTCCCCGTCGACGAGTTGCTGGAAAAAGCTGTAAAAGGTTTCCTGAGGAAGAACTTCCGTTATCTCGATGTGGAGAAGCATGTTAGGTTTGAGGGGATGATTAGGAGCGGCTCGACGGATCTGGTTGGAATCTTCAACCTGAAGAGGGGTGTCCCCCTGGCTAATGACACTTCCTTCGGCGTATGCTTCGCCCCTCTAACCCCCACGGAAAGGCTGGTTTTAGAGACGGAGAAACTTCTCAACTCGGCGAAGTTTAAAAAGGAGCTTCCGGAGGTTGGAGAAGACATTAAAGTTATGGCTTTACGGATCAGGGACAAAATCAGGCTTACCATTTCAGCAGCCATGATAAGTAGCCTGGTTCCAGACAAAGATCACTATCTCAACGTTAAAGAGGAAGTCAAAAGGCGGGTGGAAGACTTCTCAGCTAAAATCGTTGAGGGAATGGATGTGGAAGTGAACGTTAACGTGGGCGACAAGCCTAGGGCAGGCATCTTCTACCTCACAGTGACAGGAACCTCAGCCGAAATGGGAGATGACGGGAATACTGGCAGAGGGAACAGGGTTAACGGCCTCATCACGCCCTGCAGGCAGATGAGCCTTGAGGCTACGGCAGGCAAAAACCCGGTAAGCCATGTGGGCAAAATCTATAATG
>QMYF01000118.1 GCA_003662515.1 Candidatus Hecatellales archaeon
CTATAAGGGGGCTGAAAGCCTGAAAGGTAAAACTTTGGGAACCTTCCCGCCTGGAAGCATTCAAGACAATCTTCGCAAGGAGTGGCTTGTCAAGAACGGGTTAAAGCCGGGGGAAGATGTAACCGTGATTTCCGGCACCCCACCTGAACTTATAGACCTTCTCTCAACGGGTAAAATTGACGGGGCCTTCCTTCCCAGCCCAGGTCCGGAAATCGCCGAAATCCGGGGGATTGGCAGGATAGTTGAAACTTCGGAGGATATCGCTCCAGGCCACCTTTGCTGCGTGTTGGCTTTAAGCGACAGGTTTATTGAGGAAAACCCCGAGCTAGCCGAAATCATCGTTAAAGCCCACATTAAAGCCACAGAATACATTAAGGAGAACCCTGAGGAAGCCCTGGAGATAGGCTCAGTTAAGCTTGCTAAACTTTGGAATTATGATGTAAACTTTGTAAGGGAGATTCTGAGGAAATCCCTGGTTGAAAACGTTACAGGTTTACAGTTCACAGCCGACCCCCACGCTGTAGCCGATAAAACCATGAAATACGTGGAAATCCAGTATAGGCTAGGCTACATTCCGGAGAAGCCCACCATTAACGACCTCTTCGACTTTACCCTCTATGATGAAGCCGTAGGCGGAAAGTAGCCTCCTAAGGAAACTTAATATTCTACAAGCCATAGGAGAGAAGCGTAAAAATGAAGGCGAGAATTCCCCTGTTAAGCTTAACCTCCACCATCTGCTTTTTCATCTTATGGGAGGCTATTGTCAGGTTTGGTTTAGCTCCGGCAGCCCTCCCCTCCCCTTCAGGCGTTCTTTACGCCCTATATGAGGTCAGCGGAACTCTCCCCACCCATGTAGCCCACAGCCTCCTCCATTTCGCCGCAGGCTATCTTTCTGCTGCCACCGTTGCCATTCCGCTGGGGATGCTGGCCGGCTGGTATGCACCAGCCAGGAAAGCCTTAGAGCCGATAATAGAGTTTTTCAGGCCGATTCCGCCTATAGCCTGGATACCCTTCGCGCTTCTCGCCTTCGCAGGCTACTTTGAAGCTTCAGCCTTCATCATCTTTGTGGGAGCATTCTTCCCCCTCTTCACCAACACCTACACGGGCTTCCGGGACACGCCGGTAAGCTACGTGGAAGTGGTTAAATCGTTGGGGGCAGACCAGCTTCAAATCCTCAGGAGGGTTGCCCTACCCTCCGCGCTCCCCCAAATCTTCACCGGGATAAGGATAGCCTTAGGCGTAGGCTGGATGTGTGTAATCGCTGCGGAAATGTTTGTCCCCTACGGTTTAGGCTGGGCTATAATCCAAATGCGCTATCTCCACGACATTCGCGCCGTTATGGCCTACATGTTCATTATAGGCGCCTTAGGCTTCGCCATGGAGAGAACAGCCAAACTTATAGAACTCAAACTTTTCAGGTGGCAGAGAGGCCTGGTGGTGGGAGTCTAACTTTGCCCTTTAAAGTTGAAGTCTCAAACCTTCACAAAAGCTTCAACGGCTTCAAGGTTATAGAAAAATTAAGTTTCAACGTTGAGCAGGGCGAATTTCTCTGCCTTGTAGGGCCGTCTCGCTGCGGTAAAACCACCCTGCTGAGAATAATCTTAGGGCTGGAAACCCCTGATTCAGGTAAAATCTTGGTGGACGGGAAACCTGTAAACCTTGAAAAACATAGGATAGGCTATGTTCCCCAGGATCCCACCCTTCTGCCATGGCTATCTGTCTACGACAACATAGCCTTAGGGCTGCGGATACGCGGGTTCCCACGGGAAGAAATCAAAAAACAGGTGGAAGAGTTGATGAGGCTTATAAAGATTGAAGGTTTCCGCGATTACTATCCACATCAGCTTTCAGGGGGCATGAAAGCCTATGTTTCCATTGCACGAGCCCTCGCCATAAACCCCGACATCATCCTCATGGATGAACCCTTCGTAAACCTAGACGCTCAAACCAGAAACCTTCTCCAGGCCGAACTTATAAAACTGCATGAATACGCCGCTAAAACCATTATTTTCGTGACCCACAACATTGAGGAGGCCGTCTTTCTGGCAGACCGTATCCTCGTGCTCACCAAGAGGCCGGCTCGAATCAAGAGAAACATTTCAATGGATATGCCTAGGCCTCGGAACAGGTATAGTGAAGAGTTCATTAAGATTAGGGAGAGCATAGAGGAGTTGATAAAAGAGGAGTTTGAAGTGGAATTTAAAGCATAGCGAAGGCTCCCTTTGCGGGAAAGTTAATTTTCCGGAGGCTTTCTAGAGGCTATTGGGGGTCGCCCTTGAAGTTTCCACCTGAGGTTTTGACTAGGAGCAGGACGGGGAAAATAGAGGTTAGAGCCTTAGATAGCAGGGGAAAATTCGTTATGTGCAAGTATCTTGACCCTGAAACCTTGAAGCCTGCCGACAAGAAGCGGAAAATTATCCTGATGGATGAGGAGGGAAACACGCGGGAATTCTTCATTATCCCTTTGAAGGACGGGAAACGCTACCTTCTCATTGAGGGGGAGAAGGAGCCGCAGGAGAAACCTGAGAAACCCATGGTTTGGAACGAGAGGGAAGGGAAAGCTGAACCTCTCTGGAAGTGAAGGAGCCAATGGATGTTGCAGGAGAGCTGGAAAAGCTTCGGCTGGAAGTTCAAGCTTGCAGGCGCTGTCCGCTCTACAAGGGTCGCAGAAACGCTGTTCTCGGGGAAGGACCCCCTAACGCTAGGATAATGCTGGTTGGGGAAGCGCCAGGCTACTGGGAAGACCTTCAAGGCAGACCCTTTGTTGGGGCGGCAGGGAAACTGCTTAACGAGCTGCTGAAAACCGCCGGGCTGAGCCGGGAAGAAGTATACATTACGAATGTGGTGAAGTGTAGGCCTCCTGGAAACAGGGACCCCCTACCGGAAGAGGAGGAGGCTTGTGCGCCCTACCTTGAAAGGCAGCTAGCCCTCATAAAGCCTGAAATCATCTGCACGCTGGGAAACCATGCCACCCGTAGAATTCTCAGCAAGTACGGTTTTGAGGCTCAGCCTATAAGCCGCATCCACGGGCGGCCTTTCCAGGCCTCCACGGTTTCAGGCAGACTTCTAATAATCCCCCTTTTCCATCCTGCTACAGCCCTTCACAGGCCCCCCATGAGGGAAACCCTCTTCAAAGACTGGCTGAAAGTTGGAGAACTTCTGGCGGAATTAAAAAATTAGGATGGAAGTTTAGCTGGAGTCAGCCCTCCCTGCTTAAAACCTCCATGATGGCTTCCTTAAGCCTTCTAAGCTTCTCCTCCAGTTGCTGTTTTTCAGCCTTAACCTTTTCCAGTTCAGCCCTAAACTTTTCAGCCTCCTCGCTGGGAGCTGAAACCTCGATTTTCACGCCTTCCTTGAGGAAGCGTTCGTAGGTTTCTCTGACCAGCTGGCCTGCTTTAGTTTTACC
>QMYF01000119.1 GCA_003662515.1 Candidatus Hecatellales archaeon
CTTCCACCCGGCCGTAACGGTCCCTCACCACGCGGATGGTGGCTGGGGGAAGCCTCTTCAAGCCTTCAAGCATCCCCCCACTGAAAATCCTCTCCACGAAGCTGTTCCCGAAAACTAGCAGGTCTTTAGCCACCTCGAAGAGAAGCTCGTCCAGGTTCACCTGCTCGGCAAATCTGTCAACCAGCCTCTTAGCCTCAGCCTGCTCGAGGCTTCCGGGATCCTCCACCGTGGTGTAGTAGCCTGAGCCTGCCACCATTCCAGCCAGCATTTCCACCGCCCTGAAAACCATGCCATCCGTCTTGTAGTATTCCTCGAGCTGGCGGAAGTCGGCTGGATGAGGCTCACCCATGCTACGCCATAGGGGGGCTGCAGGAACCAGGATGCCCTTCCTTTCGACGAGCCTTTGAAAGGCTTCCCTAAGCCTAGCCAAACCCAGCATTCTCCCTCTACCTCCCGAAACCGCCTAAATTTTCGGGGCTGCGTAGACTTCGGCTGAGCCTGAGCCCTTCAAAGCCCCGTAAACGGCGAGGCTGAAAGCCCAGAAAACGTCGTCATGGGTTCCCTCAGGATGGAAAAGCTTGAAGCCTCCATCCTTCATGATTTCAAACCTTTCAACGTTAAGTTCGTTTAGAAGCTTGGGGTCGTAGGGTAGGGCTACCTTCCCTGAGGCCAAAGCATGTCTCACGGTTAAGGCCATTTCGGCTTTAACCTTCTGGGTGAACTTTACAGGTTCAAGGTTTGGAAGGGTTTCAGCCAGCTCTTCGGCAACGTATTCGCCTACCCCTGTGGCGTCCACCAGGATGGAGGCAACCCTCCACCGTTCAGTTAAAGCCTTAACATAGCCTATCACCTGTCCGTAAGGGGTTTCCAAGGGGAAAACGTGAAGATGGACCAGGCTTAACCTTTCATCCCTCCTCTCCACCACAGCCAAAACCGAGTAGTCCCTATGCTTTCCAAGGTCCAAGCCCGCGTAGAATTCTCCTTGGGGAGCCTCCTCCAAGGGGATGTAGTCTAGTTCGGGGTTTACGCAGCGGGCTAGCAGGTCTCGAGGCAGCAGCACGTTCACATCCTCCAGGAACATGCACTCATATTCCCGCTGGAAGACTTCTGGAGGCAGGCTTCTCCTTGCTTCCTCGAGGAAGGCTTGACTGGCAACCCCCTCGGCTAGGGCTTCCCTCCAGGTTACCACGTGCTGGGAGAAGCCGCTGTCAGGCTGGCAGAGCCTGTAGAATAGGTCTCGGCTGCTCCAGGGGGTTGAGCTTACGATGAGGAGGCCGTCGGTGGCGGTGAGCATGGGATAGAGGGTTCCATAGAAGAGCTTTTCCGGTTCGGGGAGGAAGCCTGCCTCGTCAACCTCAATGAGGTGGGCAGTATAGCCTCTGAGGGTTTCAGGGTTTGAAGGTAAAGCCACAATCCTGCTTCCACCCCAAAGATGCACAGTGTTTCTAAGCTCCTTCTCGACGAGTAGCCAGCGGGCGTCGTCGGGAAGCCTTCGAAGCAGGGTTGAAAGCTTCTCTTTAAGGTGGAGAGACTGCCTGAGGCTTGGGGAAACTAGGAGAACCGTGGAGCCGAGATGGAAGAGGGCGAACCATAGGGCTTTAACGGCTAGGCTTAAAGTTTTACCCGACTGCCTACACCAGCGTAAAACTATTCTCTTTGAGGGGTCGCGGAGGAACCTGGCCTGGTAGCTTGTAGGCTTGAGCTTGAGCAGCCAGCGGGCGAAGAAGGCAGGGTCTTCCTTAGCCTTCCTGAAGGCTTCCTCCACGCTGGTGGGAGTCTCCCCGCTCAAAGGTTTCCCCCGAAAGGAGAGCCATCAGACGGCTGGCCATGGTTTCCTTAAACTTTCTCTCCCCGCCTCGGCCTAGGCGCAGCCTCCTCGAAATAGCCAGCGACTCTGTGGTCCCCCTAAGCATGGAGAGCAGGCTTACCTTAGCCTTTAAGGCTGCCTGGAAATCCTTTAGGTTTCCCTCCTTCACAGCCTTCTCCACCAGCCTGTCGGCGGCCTTAAGGTCTAGAAGCGTCTTAGCCATCTCGTTTATCAGGGGGTCGTCGTAGGCGGGATTATAGTTTCCCTCCTGCTTTACAGCCTCCACCAAAGCCCTCCTCAACCTGGGAAACTCAGGATGCTTCTCCGTAGCCCTAGGAATCTTCAGAGGCTTAACTTGAAGGCTTCTCCTCTTGGAGGTTGAAGGCTTACCTTTCCCGCCGAAATACCAGCCGGCTACAAGGCCTACGGCGAAGCCTAAAGCTTCTACGCCTGGAATCTGCATGGAGAGGAGAACAATGTAGCCGAGGGTTAGGGTGAGCGCTAGGAGGCCTCTCCAGTCTGCCTCTCCAACATGGAAGCTTTTAAAGGTTAGCCTTCTAAGCTTTCGGCGGCTTAACATAGACGTATACCACCTTTACGGGTAGGCCTCCCCTAGGCCTGCTAACCCTCAAGATTTTCCGGCTTGGCTTCCTGGTGAGAATCCTTATCTTGGTTATGGTTCCTAGGGGGATGGCGAGAACCCTGTAGCCGTAAAAGGTTTTCTCGTTGACTATTATCAGGTAGCCGTCTCGAACTCCGTAAACCCAACCTGTAACCACGATAGGCGTCTTATAGTTCTCCTCGATCTCGCTTACAGTGACATCCCTCATCTCGCAGGCATCATTCCAAGCCACCTCAACGAAGTGCTCCTGGGTCAGCTTGCTCAGGGTTTCTAGAACCTTCCTGGGCGGATACTCCAGCTCCATACTTGGCCACCCTTAAACCCGCATAGCGTTTGAAGTCTGCCTCTCCCACCAGCTTAGGCATGACGAGGTAGGCTGAGTAGGCAGCTGTCCTCCGGCTGTTCACCTTGAAGTATAGGGGGTAGGCTTGGAAGCCGAACCTCATGGCGAGAATATCCATGAGGTTACGCTGGATTTGGAAGATGTATTCGCCGAGGTTTTGGACGCTGCGGGGCTTCCCAGGCTCGCCGGCCAACCCGTCCAGGTAAAAGTCTTGGAGGTAAAGCTTCTTGAGGTTAACGTTGCTTACCCTTCGGAAGTTGAAGATTAAGCCGTCGGTGAGGCAGACTGCCATAACCCTTCTAACAGGATATTTGGCGAAGAATTTTTGAACCTGGAGGGCTGGGGAGCCGTAGGCGTCGAAGTCCACGAAGGTTATGGGCTCCTCAGGGTTTAGGCAGGCTTCAATCCACCTCAAATTATCCATGTTGTAGAGGAGGGTTTTCCCCTTGAATTCGGCGAGGTTCCGCTTCAAAACCTGGAAGTAGCGCTTGTTTTTCTCTACGCAGATGAGCTTCTGGCAGCCGTGCTTGGCGTAAAGCCAGGAAAGGTAGCCTTTCCCAGCGTAGAGGTCGAGGACGGTTTGATGGGGGCCCGTAGCCTCATAGACCTGCATGCGGA
>QMYF01000120.1 GCA_003662515.1 Candidatus Hecatellales archaeon
AGCAAACTCAGGATACATCTTTGTGTGCTCATAGTTTTCCCCGGCGATGGCAGCCTTCAAATTTTCAACGGTGCTTCCCAACGTTAAGGGGGCGGCAGCCTCAACTGTTACCTCGGCTAAGGGTTCGGCTCCCCCTTCCCTCCTGAGCTCGTTAATGAGCTTGAAGAGGGTGCTGGCATGCTCCTGCTCGTTTTCAGCTGTTATAAGGAAAACTTCAGCTATCTGCTCGTAACCCTCTTTTTTGGCGACCTTCGCGTAGAAGGTGTAACGGTTTCGCGCCTGGCTTTCACCTATGAACGCCTTCACAAGGTTTTCTAAAGTTTTCTTCAAAAATTTGGCACCTCCAAAACATAATTCTTTAAAGAAAAATATGGTTTAAAAATAATATAAAAATGTTTGTTAAGGGATTCGCGGATTTATGGAATATTTAAATGTTATTTATTTGCTACATAAATAACTTTTAAATGGTATAAATGTTTTATTCGCTGTTGGGAGGCCCATGGCTTCCAGCAGCCACCTCCAGCCTGAAGACATCACCATTATTCATGAGCCTTTAACCCACCCCTACGGGCAGAACATGGTGGCTTTAATGCTGGCTGAGGAGTTTGCTGGGAGAGGGTTTAGGGTTAGAATTGTTGGGCAGGAATGTTCGCCTGAAATTGAGGAGAGGCTGAAGGCTAGGGGGATCACCTTTGTCAGGATTGGGCGTAGGAGATGTCTGCTTGACAGGAGTGAGCTTAAGTCCTTTGAGACTTGGCTTAGGGACTGTATTTTCCCTTATGAGGGCGAATTGCATTCAGAGGGAGTAACCGTTAATACTTCGAGTATGCTTTCGCTTCCCTCCACTTTATGGTATGCTCAGGGGCCTGTTTCCACCTGTTTAAGCCATGTGGTGAGGGAGCAGCCTGCCCGCTACAGGCTTGCCTACTATCTTCTGAAGCCCATAATCCAGCTGGCTGAATGCGAGTTTATTAACAGGATTAGGCGTAGGGTTAAGGTTATCGTCGCCAATTCGCGTTACTGCGCCTCCCTTTACCAGCGTTTCGGCATAAGGGTTGGAAAGGTGATTTACCCGCCCATGGACTGCAAAGTTTTCCAGCCTTCAACGGGCAGCCCAACCTCAGACTACGTTTTAACCTACTTCGGGAAGGAAACCCTGTGGAGCACCATCAGGACCATTGCCGACCGGGGAGTTAAGGTTAAGGCTTTCGGCGGGAAGGTGGAAGATGTTCCCCGAAGCATTCTTGAGCATCCAAACATTGAGTATTTGGGGAGGGTGGAAACCTGGAGGCTGGTGGAGCTTTACTCTAACGCTCTCTACACGCTTTTCACCTATAATCATGAGCCTTTCGGCTATATTCCCGTGGAGAGCATGGCCTGTGGCACCCCTGTTTTAACCTTGAAGGGTGGAGGCCCGGCGGAAAGCGTGGTTGACGGGCGGACAGGATGGCTCTGCGAGAACCCGGTTCAGCTTGTTGAGTGGGCTTTGAAGATTTGGAGGGAAGGCTACCCGGGCTGGATTAGGATGGAATGTCGGAAGCGGGCTTTAAGCTTCGACCGGAGGAGGATAGCTGAGGAATGGTTACAGCTTTTGGAAGGCCTATATTCCAGTTGAAGGCTTGGCTGACGCCTTTCCGCCTGCTGCTGGTCATGGTGGCAGCCTACACCTTCCACGCATCTTACATGACCATCCTGAAACATTACGCTTTCAGAAGCACTGCCTGGGATCTTGGAATCTTCATGCAGGCTTTATGGACCACCAGCCATGGCTACGGAATCCTCTACTATACGCCTGAGCTCCACGTGAACCCTAGCGGATGCTTTCTAGGCCAACATTTCAGCCCCATCCTTTTCCTGCTTGTCCCCATCTATGCGGTTTTCCCTGCCGCTGAAACTCTACTGATTCTTCAGGCCCTTGTTCTGGCTGCTGCGGCTGTTCCGCTGTATTTCGCCGCGAGGCTTCATCTCGGCTCAGAGAAGGCTGCTTTAATGGTTTCCTCCTGCTATCTGCTCTACCTGCC
Source organism: Candidatus Hecatellales archaeon (assembly GCA_003662515.1). GTDB lineage: Archaea > Thermoproteota > Bathyarchaeia > Hecatellales > Hecatellaceae > B25. The sequence goes on from QMYF01000120.1 coordinate 2,022, forward strand.
CATCCACGAGCTCAACTGGTTTGACTTCCACTTTGAAGCCTTCATTCCTTTAACCCTCCTTTCAGGCTGGTATTTCGCTGAGCGGAAACGTTGGATTCCAGCTTTGGCCAGCTTTCTCCTAGCCCTATCCTGCTGCGAGTTTATGCCTGTTCTCGTGGGGGCCTTCGGCCTCTACTACACGTTTAAAGCTTTAAGGCTGAGACTTTTAAAGAGAGGGGGGCTGGACGACCGCAGGCTTCTCTTCGGTTTAACACTCATCCTTCTGGGTTTCGCCTGGTTTACGCTGGCTTTAAACGTGATTTACAGCTTGAACCCTGGGATTGAGGTGGCGGGAAACTGGAGGAATTGGAGTGGAAACCCTGAAGAGGTCGTCGTGAAGGTTCTAACGAATCCTGGGAAGGCTTTAAACATGGTTTTAACGAGGGATAAGCTTCTCTACCCGCTCTATCTTTCTGCCCCCCTGCTCTTCATTCCTCTAGCTGCACCCTTCGAGTTTCTGCTGCTGGCTGGAGCCTGGATTCTGCCTGCCTGGCTTTCAAGCTTTAAAGGCTATTATGCAGGCCTACTTTACCCAGGCTTTCAGTATGGAGGCTTCGTGGCCGCCCAGGTTTTCATAGCCTTCATCTGCGGCTTGAGAAATCTCAGAGCGCATAGACCTGCCCTTCTAAGGCTTTTGGCTTTAGCTTCGCTTCTAAGCCTTCTGGCGGCAGCCTTCTTTTCGCCTTTCGGCTTGGGGATGCTTAAACCCTATTTTAGGGCTGCGGAGAACCCTGAACATGAGGAGGCTTTAAGGCAGGTTTTAAGCCTGGTTCCGGAGGAAGGTTCCATTCTAACGCAGAACCATGTTTTCCCGCATGTTTGCCATAGGGTTGACGCCTATGTTTGGCCGATATTTCCCAAGATTGTCAGGGAGCCTCCCTCCTACGCGCAGGGGACAGACTATATTCTCTTAGACCTGGATAAGGCTGGCTACAGCATGGTGGAGTATGTTTTAGGACTTCTCAGGAGAGGCGAATACCGGGTGATAGCCGCCTGCGACTACGTCATATTGATGGGTAGGGAGGCTGATGGGAAACAGGCGAAAGTTAACATGGCTAGAGGTCTCCATTTAACCATTTACGATGGGGAGGGGGAAATTCTGCTTCAGATGCCTGTGGCAAGCCTTGAAACGGCTGGGAAACTTCTTTCGTGGAGGGAGGGATGGTGTGGAAGGCTTTCAGGCAGGCTTCCCATCGAGGAGGAGGGATTCTACAAGTTTAAGGTTGACAGTCTTCAGCCTGTCAAATTTAGGGTGGATGGGGTGGAGAGGCTTTTTCCGCCTGGCAGGGAGGAACCG
>QMYF01000121.1 GCA_003662515.1 Candidatus Hecatellales archaeon
AGTTTTCCAACAATGGCTTGAGAAACCTTTCCGGCTAGCTCTTCCAGGTTTAGCGGGCAGCTGAACTCTTCCGGATGGTAGGGGATTCCAAAGCCTCCTCCCAAGTCTAGGTAGGAAGCCTCAAACCCGAGCTCCCGGTTAAGCTCAACCAGGAAATCTGCCAGACGTTGGGCAGCCTCCACGAAAGGCTCAGCCTTCAGGATTCTCGAGCCTATATGGGTGTGGACGCCTACGGGGTTCACCCAATCCATGTTTAGGGCTTCCTTGAAGGCTTGGAAGGCAGCCCCACTAGCCAAATCCACGCCAAACTTGGAGCCTGCCACCCCGGTGGCGATGGCGGGATGGGTTGGAACCTGAATGGCAGGGTTAACCCTTAAAAGAATGCTGGCTTTAACTTTCAGGCTGCCGGCAGCCCTGTTAAGCCTAGCCAGCTCCGAAGGCGAATCAACCACGATGAGGCCTACCCCAGCCTCCAAGGCTTCCCTGAAATCTTTCTCCAGCCGGCTTCCCCCAGTTAAAACTATTCTTTCAGGTGGAGTTCCAGCTGCAAGCGCCATGAAGAGTTCTGGGCCTGAAAAGGTTTCCATCCAGGCTCCTTCCAGGAGCAGAAGCCGGATGATGGCTAGGGTGTAGTTGGCTTTAACCGCGTAAGCGATAACTGTTTCCCCGGGGTAAGCCTTCCTGAAGGCCTCCCTAAGCCTTCTAAAGTTGGCTTTAAGCCTCCTCTCCGAAGCCACGTAAACAGGCGTCCCAAAACGTTCAGCTAGCTCCACCAGGTCGAAGCCGTCGAGCTCGAGATGCCCCTCACGGTTTACGGTGAAGCCCTCATGGGGGAGCAGAACCATGACTTCCAGCCTTCCCCTTTATTTGAGATGGACACCTATTTTTCTTTTGGGGAGGCTTGCAGCCCTTCAGCCTTGAAAGGCTTCCTGAAAAGGTTTTATGGCTTCTGGAGGAAGGCTTCTTCGCCTATTTTGGAACGGCAGACCTGAAAGGAAGCCCGCATGTAACCCCTGTAACCTTCGTTTTCGATGGGGAAAGCATCTTCACGGTTACCTCAAAGTTTTCAAGGAAAATTAGGAATTTGAGGGAGAACCCGAAGGCAGCTGTCCTCATAGATGTGAGGGACCCGGAAAACCTTCAGAACAATTGGGCTGTCCTCCTTCGGGGTGAAGCGAAAATCTACGGGGTTAAAGATTTCCTCGCTGAGTTTAGGCGGATAGTTAAGGTTAACAGGCTTATCCGCGGGAAATACCCGAAGTATTTCGAGTATTATATGCGGGAGTGGAAGAGGCTTCCCAAGGCTTGGAAACCCTGCCTTTTCCGAAGCCGCCTAATAGTCCGCTTCGACCCTAAAGAGTATGTTTACATGAGGGAAACCATGCCTACCAGGCTGGATGGGGGAACCTTAAACTTTCAGGGCTTCCTCAGGGAGTCCTCCTTCGCCTACCTCTGCACCGTGGAAAAGGATGGAATGCCCCATGTGGTTCCCATCTTCTTCCACTACGACGAGGGGGAGGGAAGCCTTTGGACCCTTTCCCCAGCTAGGTCGAGGAAGATAGCCAACCTCAAGGTGAACCGTAAGGCTTGCCTAACCATCGACGTGAGGGACCCTGTAAACCCTGCCAACAATCGGGGGGTCATGGTTAGAGGGGAAGCCTTTCTCCACGAAGCCTGCTCCAGCCTGGAAAAGCTTAAACGGTTTATGGGAGGCCAAATCTACCGGAGCTTCCAAGAGAAGTATCCCTTTTTTGAGGAGTGGCTTTGCAGGACGCTTGGTTTCCCTTTGGTTCCTGTGGAGATCGCTGTGGAGAAGGCTGTCTGCTGGAGGGGAACCTTCTTCCAAGCCTTCAAGCTTCCAAGGAAAACCTTAACCATGCCGCCTGCGTAATGGATGGAAGGGGATGATGAGTTCAGCCTTAGCGGAGCCCTGAGGCTCTGAAGAAATTTTCGACGGGCGGGCTGAACCCCTCCAACCTTCAACCCAAAGCCTTCAGGAGAACCCTAGCCAAAATCTCCGCCTCTATCCGGTAGGTTTCATCCCTCCAGCCCTCCAAGGTTCTCCCAGCCCTGTAAACGTCGGTTTCCAGCACGTCCACTCCAGCCAGCTTTTTCCCCCGCCCGAGAAGCCTCACAATCTCGCTTATCAAGTTTCCAAGCTCGCTTCGGCTTAGGCCTTTACGGTCGAGGAAGCGGGCTCCCTTAAGGGCAGCGTTGGCTCCCACATCTATATCGACGGAGAGGTAAAGGTGGCTGGCGTCCACCGCCTCCAAGGCCTCCCTAACCCTCCGGAAATTCTGCTTAATTTCGTCCCTTGAAACCAGCGTTATTCCTTCATCAACCATTCCATAGTAGTGGTTAATGAAGCGTTTAACTCGGGAGTCCTCAACCTTTTCGAGGTGGCTGGGAGGCTGGTCGGAAGCCCCTAAAACCACAATGTTTCCAGCCGGGATAACCTTCTCCTTCACCAGATAGTAGAGAAAGGAGTCGGCGTTGTAGCTGTCAGGCCTAGCGCGGATAAAGGGGTCGAAAGGGCTGAAAACCGTGTTCGGATTGTTTTCCCCCTCATATTGGATTAGGCCGCATCTAACCGTCGGCGTTATACCGTCGAAGTGGCTGTCTAAACCCACCAGCAGAAGGTTTTCTCCACCATATTCCCGGCTTAAAGCCTTTACAGCTCCCCCTGTCAGCGAGTGGTCGACACCCACCAGCACGGGGAGGCTGGGGAGAACGCTCTCCCTAACCAGCCTTTCAAGCTTCTCAGCATACTCGCGGCAGCCGTCAGCATCTATGAAAACCACAAAGTTTTCCACGGTGACCAGGTTTAGGTAGGCTGGGTTTGGAGCTGGCAGAAGCCAGGGTTCCACCTCGAAATCTCTTATTTCCCCGTATTGGGGGAGAGGAAAGCCTTTAAGTTCAGCCATCACCCCATCGTAGGGGTTAAGGTAGGGGAGTTCCCGGTAGCCTGCCAGGGCTTGAACCCTCTTCTCAGAGATTTTAGCCTCCCTTTCATCCGCATCCAGCGGAGCATCGATGAAGGTTAAGGGTTCCACGTTTAACCATGCCTTCCCTTGAAGCCTTGCTAGATAGACTTAAAAGGGGAAATTTAATTTTATCTGGCTTGAAGCCTCCCTGAAGGCGAAACCTTGGGGGAAACCTTTTGAACGAGCTTGGACAGTTGGGAATCCTGCTCATCCTCGCAGGCTTCGCTGTTATTTTTGCAGGTATGCTGCTGACGGTTATAAGAGGCGGCGGTAAGGGTGGAGGAGTAATCTTGATAGGGCCCTTCCCCATAGTTTTCGGCTCAGACGCTAAAACTGTTAAAGGGCTGCTCTGGATAGTAATAATTC
>QMYF01000122.1 GCA_003662515.1 Candidatus Hecatellales archaeon
GATAAAAGGTGTAGATTTGGAAGGAATCTTCACCGTGAAAAAGGATACAGGCTACTTGGAGGGCTTAATGAGGGCTCTTGAAAAGGCTAAGGAGATAGTAATAGTTGGAGGAGGCTTTATAGGCGTTGAAGTTGCAGATGAGCTCGCCAAGAGAGGATTAAAGGTTTCCATCGTGGAAATGCTTCCCCACTGCCTTCAACTAGCCTTTGACGAGGAATTTTGCGTTTTAGCTGAGAACATGCTTAAAAACATGAATGTAAACCTGGTGACAAACACTTTAGCTGAAGAGTTTGTTGGGGAAGGAAGGGTTGAAAAGGTTAGGCTCAGCAATGGAGAACTCCTAAAGACCGACCTAGTCATCATAGCCATAGGCACTATTCCCAACACCGAGCTGGCTTCTAGGGCAGGCCTTAAGATAGGGGCGCAAAAGGGCATTTGGGTTGATGAATACATGAAAACTGTTGACGAGAACATATTTGCTGCTGGAGACTGCGCTGAGAAAACCTCCTTCTTCACTAAGAAGCCTACAGCTCTAAGACTTGCATCCATAGCAACTATGGAGGCTAGAATTGCTGGAGCAAACGTTTTCGGCTTAAAGAGGAAAAATATAGGGGCCATTGGATGCTTCTCAACTATAGTTGGAGGCCTAGCTCTCGGGGTTGCAGGTTTAACGGAAAACGCTGCAAAGTCAGCCGGCTTCAACTACGTAGTGGGTAAAGCTTCAGGCCCTGATAGGCATCCCGCCGCTATGCCTGGATGTAAAGAGCTTAAAGTTAAACTTCTCTTCGACAAAAATACTGAGAAGCTTATTGGAGGGCAGGTTGCTGGAGGAGTATCCGTAGCTGAAATAGTCAACATGCTTACAGTTATGATTAGCAGAGGTTTCACCGCTGAGGAAGTTGCAACAATGCAGTTTGGAACTCATCCAGCTTTAACTTGCTCACCCATCACCTACACGGTGGTTGTCGCCGCTGAAAACGCCTTACAACAGCTTTAAAGTCAGCCGACCCGCAGGATCCTTAACAACCCTGATCTTACCAGAGTAAATCCAGCGCTTAGCTTAACAGTAACAAAACTAACATTCAAGCAGTCAACCCGCACTTAAGCAAATCCAAGATCTCACCCCTTGAAGCTTTAAGAATTCTTAGAATTTGTTAAGGGCTTACGCTCAATCTTTCTTGGCATGCCCCTCCAGCTGAAATACTTGAAGCTAGACATAAACTTAACCTTAAACTAAACTGTGGGAAATATGAAGAGAAATTCTGCTTCACCTTTGCTGTCGCTAAGTTTTTCTTGTAGAACTTCCGGGTTAAAGGTGGAGGGGAAAATCTTCTGGCCGACATTGAATACGGCTTCGTCTTTTGCAGGTCGGCTCTCTCGACAAGCAAGCTTCCAGACCTTGACTACTCCATTAACCCGTATGTCGGCTGCGAGCATGGATGCGTTTACTGTTATTCGCGGAGTTTTCTCGGAGACCGTAGGCTGGCTGAGAGATGGGGGAGCTTCGTCTGGGCTAAACGTAACCTTCTTGAAAGGCTTCGCGTGGAGCTGGCGCGTAAAAAGCGTGGAGTTGTAGGCGTAGGCGTCCTCACGGACCCCTACCAGCCTTTCGAAGGCAGGATGAGGCTTACCCGAGGATGCGTAGAAATTTTGGCTTCCTACGGTTTCCCTGTTTCCCTCCAGACGAAGTCGGCGTTGATTTTGAGGGATGTCGACCTGATTAAGCCTGAAGGCTTCGACGTGGGCGTAACGATAACAACTCTGGATGAGGATTTGGCTGGGATGCTTGAGCCTGGCGCTTCGCCTCCGGAGGCTAGGGTTCAAGTTGTGGAGGAGTTTTCCAGCCGGAAGGTTGAAACCTGGATTTTCCTAGGCCCAATAATACCTGGAATCAACGACGATAGGGAGAATTTTGAGCGGATAGTCCGGGTTGCGGAGAGAACGGGAAGCCTGCTCCTCTACGATAAGCTTAACCTTAGAAGGGAAATTCTTAAGCCTCTTGAAAACTTTTTCCGGCGGGTGAAACCTGAACTTTTGGAGGGTTGGCCGCGTATCCTTCAGCCTTCCCCCTCATACTGGGCTAGGGTTTCCCGGCTTTTGGAAAGGCTTTGCCGGGAGAGAAACGTTAAATGTCAGGCTGCCTTCCAGCATTTCCCGAAAGGCGGGAGGCTGCTTTAAATCAGCTTCCGCTGGTGGAGGAAGTTTTTTAGGAGAACGCTTTTCTCAATCCACTTTTCCAGCGGGATGGTAAGTTTCCCAGCTAAGCCTTCCAAGGCCTGCCTAAGGTTGGAGTATTTTTCTGGGGGCTGCCTGAACATTTGCCGGACGCTCTCCCTAACGTTCCACACGCCGACGGGAAGCAGGTATCCGCCGTGGATTTCCCTTAGGATTAGGGTGGCAGCCTGCCTTCGCTCCCGCCTTAAGGCTTCAGCCACTGCCAGCCTAGCCGAAAAATAGCAGCCTCCAACTTCAGGATAGCTGGTTCTGCCCTTAAAGCCTTCATAGTCTCCCATGAATTCGGCGGTTAGCCCCGCCGGGTTCCAAACGGTTCCCGGAAACCAGGCTTCAATCCACTCGAAGCTCCAAGCTTCAGGAGCCAGCAGGGCGGCGAAAAGATTGTCTAGATGCTTGAAATGGTATACGCGGTACTCGTTGATGGGTGGGTAGCCTTTAACCTCCTTTACGAGGCTTAGGCTTACCATGCTGTCTACGGCGGTTATACTCCACCGGGTGGGCACCAGCCTTCTAACCTTCTGCTCCCCAAGCATCCCCAGGCTGAAAGCCTTCTGAATCTTGGAGATGGGCACACCACGCTCATAGAGGATTTTCACGGCATCCCAAGCCTTCAAGTCCCCATCATAGTAGCATTTTTCCAGCTGCCGGCTTGCCGTGGAGGGGGAAACCCTGAGGCTTTGGAGGGGTGCTGAGGGGCCGAAAGGCTGGCTTTCATCGCTAAGCAGGAGGGTTCCCCTAGGCTTCCTGGTGAACTCGGCTTCAGCGTCCACAGGCCTTTCCGAGAGAACCATTTCGTGGAGGAGGTTTAACATTTTGTCGCCTTGGGAGGCTGCCTCAACCCTAAGCCTGGAAACCCCTCGGATGAGCGTATAGCGGAAGCTCACCAGCTCCTCGAGGCTTCTCCCCAGCCAGGCTTCAGGAAGGTCTAGGAGAGAAGTGTCCCCATGGAAGGGGGGAATTAAGGGGCCAACCAGCACCTTCGGGTAGCCCAGCCTCCCCACGAAAACTCCTGGAGGCGAGGAGCCTTCAACCCTCTCCGAGGAGGTGAAAGCCGGGCTTCTTAACAGCAGTTCAGCCTTGAAAAGGATGGGACATCGGGTTTTGCCGCAGAGC
>QMYF01000123.1 GCA_003662515.1 Candidatus Hecatellales archaeon
GGGGGCAGACGAAGCCTTAGACATTCTCGCCAAAACCTTCGTCGACCCTGGAACCTGCGCGCTCGTCGCAAGCCCAACCTACTCTATGTATCGGATTTCCGTAGAGCTGCTGGATGGGCGCATCATTGAGGTTGCCAGGAGGCCTGATTTCTCCGACAATGTTGAAGCTTTAATCGAGCAGTGTAAACGTCCCGAAGCCAGGATGGTTTTCCTCTGCAGCCCAAACAATCCCACAGGAAACCTTTCCAAAAGGGAAGATGTGGTGAGGCTGCTGGAAACTGTAGAGTGCGCTGTGGTGGTGGATGAAGCCTACGCCGAGTTTGCCGGGGAAAGCCTGGTAGACCTAACAGGGAAATACGAGAATCTGATTATTGTTAGAACTTTCTCGAAGGCTTTCGGGATGGCTGGGGTGAGGATAGGCTACATGGTGGCTCACCCTGAAACCATTAGGCTTCTGTCGAAGGCCAGGCCTCCTAACAGCGTAAGCACTATTTCCCTCACCTTAGCGAAGCTCGCCTTAGAAAACCGAGATGAAATCCTGCCGAAAATAGAGGAAATTAAACGGGAAAGAGAGAGGCTTGCGGGAAGGCTGGCTGAGCTTCCCAATGTTGAAGTTTACCCGTCCCAGGCAAACTTTATTCTCGCAAGGTTTGAGCAGGCAGATAAGGTGTATTCAGAGCTTCTCAAGCGTGGAATGGTGTTGAGAAGGGTTTCAGGGCCTTTGCTCGAAAACTGTTTAAGGATAACCGTGCTAGACCGGAAGGCTAACGATAGGTTAATCACCAGCCTTAAAGAGGTTTTAGGTGTGAAAAGTTGAGCCTGCTAATCGTGGCTGTGGGCAGGGATAGGCCAGGCCTGGTTTCAGAGGTTTCCGAAGCGATTTTTGACGCTGGAGGAAACATTGAAGACATGGACCAGGTGGTTATGAGGAATGTTTTCGTAATGTCCATTCTGGTGGAAACACAGAACCCTGAAAAGTCGCTTAGAAAGCTCAGGCAGCTGCTTAGAAGGAAAAGCAGGAAGACAGGATTGAAAATTTCAGTTTACCGAGTTAAAGATTTTCGGGGGGCTGGAAAAACTGGACAATAAAATAATTATTACAGTTATAGGTAATGATAGGCCCGGCATAGTAGCCGAAATCTCAAGAATCCTCTACAAGCATAAGGCTAACATTTTGAAGACGAGAGCTTCAGCCCTCGGAAACCTTTTCGTGATGGTAATGCTGGCAGACCTTTCCAGCGCCGACGTTTCCGCCTCATGGATAAAGGAGGAGGTTAAGGAGGCGGGAGTAAAGCTCGGCCTCGGCGTGTCGGTTGAGAAGGCTGAAGGCTTCGGAAAAAAGAAGAAGCTTGTGGCCTTCGACATGGATGGAACCCTAATAGAGAATGAGACGATAGATGAGCTTGCGAGGGCTGCTGGCGTATATGAGGAGGTTAAAAGGATTACTGAGGCCGCCATGGAGGGAAAAATAAGCTTTAAGAAGGCCTTAGCTAAACGGGTTAAGCTCCTCCGCGGGCTGCCCATCTCGGAGGTGGAAAACATTAAGCGCAGGCTTAGGCTTTCCCCTGGAGCTGAAGACCTTATAGGGGAGCTGAAAAAGGCGGGCTTCGTAACCGCCATCATTACGGGAGGCTTCGATGTCTTCGCAAACCATGTTGCGGAAATCCTTGGAATAGACTATGTCTACGCGAACAAGCTGAAGGTTAAAGATGGAAGGTTAACCGGGGAATTTGAAGGAGTAATCGTCAGCCCTGAAGATAAGCTTAAAGCCCTCATGGAAATCTCAGCGAAGGAAGGCATACCGCTGGAGGAATGCGTAGCCATCGGGGACGGAGCCAACGATATACGGTTGCTGGAGGGCTCAGGCCTAGGAATAGGCTACAAGCCTAAAGAAGCCTTGAAAAAGCATGTGGACGGTGTGGTTAAAAGGCTGGACCTGAAAACTGTTCTAGCCTTACTGGGGGTAAGTCAGGCCAGCAACGATGTGGCTAGACGGCTTAAAAGCGAGGCCTCCTAAACTAGGATAACGTTTAAGGTTCCATCTTTCAGCACTCTGATTTCAACCTCGTCGCCATACTGGTATTTTCTGGGAAGCCTGTTCCATTCTTCCTGCGTGAAGTATAGGGCTAAACGTTTGCTGTAGGTTTTAGGCTGAGGCATCATTTTAGGAATCTGGCTTAAAAGCGGAACAATGAAGGAGGATACTTCTTGGGGGAGATTGGCTGGAAGCGACATAACCGTTGGAGGCTTCCTGGCTTCAACACCAAACTCCACGCATACATACTCGTTTCCATACGTGTCAAAGGAGGGGTGAACAGAAATCACCTTGCATGGAATGGTTACCGCTGGCTCCTCCAAGCCTTTCACCTCAAGCCTAAAAGGCAGAGGAACCTATTAAGTCTTGGCCTTCCAAGGGAAAGCTAAACTTAAATAGGAGAGCAGGGTAAGGATTTAAAACTTGATGTTTGAGGGGGGCTAAGGTGGAAAGGAGGCTTAACTTTTACGCTTCCCGCATCTTCCGCTATTATTAAGCGTAGGCTCCCCTCCAGCACTCCCAAAACTTTTGGAGGCCTCAAATTTTGCCGGACCCCACCCTAATGGTCGTGAAATTCGGCGGATCATGCCTAGAAACCCCGGAGAACGTTAGAGTAGCCGCTGAGAAAATCATAGCTGAACAGAAGAAGGGCAGGAAGATTGTTGTGGTGGTGTCAGCTCTTAAAGGCGTAACCGACCAGCTTCTCCAAACGGCCCTAGCTGCGAGCGGAGGGCGAATCTCTAAAAGGCAGCTGGACGAGATTCTCTCCATGGGTGAGCGAACCTCACAGAGGATTTTTACGGGAATCCTCCACTCTATGGGGGTTAAAGCGGAAGGCCTAGATCCGGCTAACCCCAACCTATGGCCTATCTACACCAACTCGGAGCATGGGAATGCTGAAGTCGACCTGGAGCAGACTTGTAAAGCTGTTAGAGAGAAGGTTCTACCTTTGCTGGAGAAAGGCTTCATCGTGGTTGTTCCAGGCTTCATCGGTTTAAGCCGGGGAGGCGCTATCACCACGCTGGGCAGAGGGGGAAGCGACATCACCGCGGTGGTTTTAGGGCGCTGCCTAGACGCTGGAGAAGTCGTTTTTGTTAAGGATGTGGGTGGAGTGCTCTCAGCAGATCCGAAGCTGGTTTCCTCGCCGAGCAGGGTGGAAGCTCTCGACGTGGAGGAAATGTTCAGCTTAAGCTCAGCTGGAGCCAAGGTTCTCCACCCGAAATCGCTCAAATATAAAACGTCTTCCATGACGCTGCGGGTTGTAGGGATGGATGAGCCGGACCTTTCAGGGGGAACCATCATTAA
>QMYF01000124.1 GCA_003662515.1 Candidatus Hecatellales archaeon
TTTCCGCCTACAAACCATCTGGCAAAGGGAGGATCCCACTCCAAAACTTTATCCCAAGTCTTAAACCACTCGATCTTCCTAGCTTCCTTATCCCAGAAAGCCTCAAGGTCACGGATAGACTCCCTATAAAAATCTAAGTATCGCCTAAACGAAGGCCAATACTTTTCTTTAAAAGGTAGACTCGTCTTTTCAACCGACAACTTTTCAGCCCTCCCAGCTTAAACCTTTACCCATGAAATAGGTTGATGGAAGCTAATAAACAGTATTTCAATAAAGTTAATTTTCCACGTTTGATATTCCCATTTTTCGGGATGATGCTGGGCGGGCTTGAAGAACCGAAAGGCCGAGGGATGAGGAAAGCCTGCATCAGCTGACCATCAAACAAAAATGGTTTATTGAAGGGTCAGCCCCGCAGTTTTAGGTCAAAGCCTTCAAAGGCTCCCCTACACCAGGGTTCATCATCCAAAAATGGGGATTTCCAAAGGGAAACTTTAAGGTTTAAACCCATGCGAGAAGAAGCATGGCAACCACGAAGTAGATGCTTAACCCTATAGCATCGGCAACAGTGGTTACCAGAGGAGCTGAAATAGTGGCAGGGTCTATTTTAAGCTTGGCCACAAAAAGGGGGAGAATTCCGCCTACAAGGTTCACCACGAAAATTATTATCACAATAGCTATTGAGAGTATCAAGGAGACAGTAAACTGGAAGGTTACTACATAGCTTATGAAGAAGAGGAAGGGAGCCAAAATCAACCCTATCAACGTGGAAACCAGCGATTCTTTAACGATGATTCTGAGGAAGTCACGCAGGGTGAGCTCTCCTGTCGCTAGCCCTCGGATAACCAGAGTTGAGGACTGCACACCAGAATTTCCACCCGTCGAGGAAATCAGCGGAATAAAGAAGGCTAAAGCAATGGTGGTGGAAAGAACTCTCTCAAAGGAGCTAATGATGAAAGCCACGAAAACCTCCACGAGACACAGCATAATAAGCCAGAAAACCCTCTTCTTAACTAGCTCCGTCACCCTCGCCGTAACGTAGGGCGCCGTAAACTTTGAGGTGGCTCCCAGCTTCAACAGGTCCTCCGTACTCTCGTTAACAATGACATCTATAACGTCGTCTACGGTTACGGCTCCAAGCAGCCTGCCCTGCCCGTTCACCACCGGAAGCTCGAGAAGATCGTAGCTGGCTACGATTCTCGCCGCCTCTTCCTGGTCTGTTTCAGGCCTAACCGTGGCTGGTGGAGGGTAAACCACCTCTCTGAGCAGTTTGTCGCGGGGAGAAAGTAGAAGCTCCTTGCTTGAAATTACGCCTTTAAGTCTTTCCTGCTTGTCCACAGCATAAACATAGTTGCTGGTGTCATATTCGTCGAATTTCAGCCTAACCGTAAACTCGCGGATAACGTCGCCAACTCTGCTTCCCTCGTAGAAGACAGGTATCCGGTTGGTCATCAGCCCTCCAGCAGTATCGGGAGGGTAGGCGAGAAGCGGTTTAACCTCCTGAATCTTCCATGGGGGAAGCCAGCGCAGAAGCCTCTTCTTAAAGGCTGTGGGAAGCTTGTCAAGAAAGTCTGAAAGCTCGTCGGCAGGCATATCCACAGCAAGGCGGATGACACGCTCCCTATCCATACCGGAGAGGAGGCGCCCAAGAATTTCAGGGGGAAGCTTAGGTAAAGCCTTTCTCACGGTTTCATCTGGCAGGAGATGGATAAGCCTTAACGCGTCTTCCCTTCTAATCCTGCTGAGAATATAGGGGAGATCGTGAGGCTTAATCTGGGATATCAGCTGCCTTAGGTCGCGTTCCTCCTCAATAAGCTCGACAATCTCCTCAGCCTCTACGCTTTCCACAGCCATAAGCTCAGCCAGCCTAACCTTTACCAGAGAAAATGTTTGAAGGCTTCCAAGCTTTAAATCTCTAGCCCTTCAGCCTTCCTCCCGCTTCTCGGTTAAAAGCTTCTCAAGCCTTCTGATTTGGTCCCTGTTGCCTATGGCTAAAACTACGCAGCCCTTATCTATCACGGTTTCAGGTCTAGGTCTAACCTCCACGTTTCCCTGCCTGCAGATAGCCATAATTTTGGCTCCGCTCTTCTTCTCCAGCTCAGCTTCCACCAGTTTTTTCCCAGCCATAGCATACTCTTCGCCAACATGGAAGTAGGCTACCTCAATATCCCTCGCCAAAGTTAAACTTTCAATCATCTCCACGATGTGGGGGTGGGTTAGGGCTCTAGCAAGCATTTTTCCGCCTTCCAGCTCGGGGGAAATAACCCTATCAGCTCCAACCTTGTAAACCTTATCTATAACATTTTCATCGCTAACCCTGGCAACCACGTAAAGGTTGGGATTCAAAGTTTTAGCTGTAATGGTGATGAAAACATTGTCGGAATCCTTCCCCAACACCGTAATCAACCCTTTAGCCTTCTCGATTCCAGCCCTCCTCAAAACCTCCTCCTCGAGGGCTGAACCCTCGATAACAGGGATACCCTTCTCGCTAAGAGACTTAGCCAGCTGCGGGCTCCTCTCGATAACAACGTATTTCTCTCCAAGCCTTTCAAGCTCCCTAGCCACTATTTGGCCTACCCTACCGTAACCGCAAATAATGTAGTGGTTTTCCAGCTGCTTCCTTTTAGGCTCCTTCACACCCAAAACTTCCGCAACACTCCTACGGGCAAGCTCTTCCGTTATGGTTTCAAGGGCTACAGCTAAAACACCGATGCCGATAATTATAAGAATTGTCGTGAAAAGCCTGCTCTCAGGAGTGGTGGGATAGATTTCCCCATAGCCCACCGTGGAAATAGTCACCACCGTGAAATAGAAGGAGTCTAAAAGTGGAAGACCAAGCATATACGCGTATCCTACGGTTCCAGTTAGGAAGACAGCAACCACAGCCACCATGAGAAGGATAAATCTAAACCTGATCATAAGGCATCCTCAGGGGAGAAGGCTTGAAAGGCTTCCAGGCTTAACGGCTTCAGGATAGGTGTGCTGAATCCTTATGAGCTCGTTATATTTCGCGGAGCGTTCCCCACCTATAACCCCAGCCTTAATTATGGGGCAGCCGAAGGCTAAAGCCATATGGGAAAGCTTGCCGTCGCAGGTTTCACCTGAACGGTGGGAGGCTACGGGGACAAGCCCGCTGGAGGAAGCGAAGCTTACGGCTTCCCACGTGTCGGTTAGGGTTCCAACCTGGTTTGGCTTTATAATTACGGCTGTGGCAGCCTTAACCTTCACGCCCATTTCCAGCCTACTCCTATTGGTTACAAAGAGGTCGTCTCCACAGATGAGGCATCCAAGCCTGGAAGCCTTAGAGGTAAGCTCTGCAAACCCTTCGAAA
>QMYF01000125.1 GCA_003662515.1 Candidatus Hecatellales archaeon
CGTATAGGTTTGCTTAGGCGTAACTATGTGGACGTCAACCTCGTAACGCTGCCGACCCCCCTCCTTTTTACTGCTAGTTTTCACCATCGACCTAGCTTCCAAAATGTTAGGGACACCTTTAGATAGGAGGCTTAAAACCCTCATAAACTTCAATTTAGCCGCCTCAGCTTCAAAGGGGTCTTCAGGAAGCCCCATAATATAGAGGGGGATCTCATGGCTTACAGGCTCAGGGATTAAGGCTACCAGGTCTCTAAACGTGATTATCCCGTGGATTTCGCCGATAAACTCGGCTACGATGTAGGTGGAATGCTGGTCAAGCATCCGCTTGACGACTTGTTGAACAGGCTCGTCTAGCCCGCAGGTTAGAAGGTTTGGGTCGGCGAAGCTTCCCACAGGAGCCTTAAGCATACGTTCGGTTTCACCAACCCATTCGCCAACGGTTTCAGCCTCAGTAGGATAGAGATTGTAAACGATGTGGGTGGAGGTCAGGATTCCAGCAGGCTTACCCCTCCTCAAAACCGGAAGATGGTCAATACGTTTGTTAACCATGAGCCTCCTAGCCTTCCCAATGGTTTCACCCCAACTGATGGAGACCACCCCTCTAGCCATCACATGCCTAGCCTTAAGTTTAGGAACTCCAACATTAGCCATGCGTCTGAGAATTGAACGGCTTTCTAAGGCTCCTATGAGCTTTCCTTTCTCAACTATGGGGAGGCTTCTAAACCTAAACTGGCTCATGAGGGCTGCAGCCTTCCCCACGGGGTCTTCAGGGCTTAGGAGGGGAACCTGCTCAGCCAGCCCCTTCACCTTCATCCCTAGGGGGAAAGACCTAGATAGGATGGTTCGCGTGGTAAGGATTCCAAGCTTCCCCTCCCCAAGCCTAACCAGTATCTCGTAGGCTTCCGCCTGCTTCATAAGCCCTACAGCCTTAGTGAGAGCTTCAGAGCCGTCTATCACTAGGGGTTCAGAAGCCATTTCTGAAACTGGAATCTCAGCAATCCTCTTCAAACACGGCCACCTTCCCAGTTAAAAGGTTAAGTTAACCCCCTGAGAAGGGCGTGTTAGCTTTAAGGCTTAGAGGTAGCTTATGGCTATGTGGCGGATAACGTCCGCTGAAACCTCACAGCGGTCAACCAGGTTTTCCATCGACTCGATGATGGAGTAAACCATGAGGCATTGCCCCATGTCCCTGCATGCCTCACACCACTTTAATAGCTCGGGAATGATGGATTCAAAGCGGAAGTCGTCAACCTTCTCCTCAAGCCTTTCCACCCTGCTTGAAGCCTCCACAGCCTCCCTTGGATCTCTAAGCAGAGCTTTAAATGCCTCGTTTGTGGCTTCCACCGCCTTAATGAAGAGTTCAGCCATAAGCCTCAAGTTTTCAAGGAGGCTTGGGTTAAGCTTCTTAGGGTTTACGAAGAGAAGCCTTCTAGCCGAAGTCTTAGCGAAGTCGGCTATATCGTCCACGGTTAGAAGAAGCCTGATGACTTCCTCCCGGTTTATGGGGTGAAATACGCCTTTAGAAATTTCATCTATAATTTTATCTTTAATAGTGTCGGCTTCCCTTTCAAGGTCGAAAACGCGTTTAAACCTATCGTTAACCTCTCTTAAATCCCCCTTACAAAAAGCCATAAACGTGTTATAAGACTCCCGAGCAACCTCTAAAACCTTATCCATATGCTTACTGCAAGACTCTAAAATCTGCCTTTCCCTCTGCCTGCCAAGCCAGATGATTGAGCTTCCAGATTTCATTTAAATGTCCTCCAAACCGTGGCTAACTAAACTAATAGCCATGACACCAATTTAAACATACCGAAACTGAGCAGGAAGGCGCAGGGGAGAGTTAGCGCCCAGGCTGCCAAAATTTTAAGCACGGTAACCTTATTCACGGTTCTAGCCCCACGGGCTAGCCCAACACCAATGATGGAGCCAACGCTGCTATGGGTGGTGGAAACTGGGAGACCCCAGCCAATAAGCAGGTAAGGAACCGTCGTGAAAAGGTAGACTGTTAAGGCGTTAGCTAGTTCGGCTGAAAGCCCGGTGGTCAAGTTAAGCCTAGTAATTTTTCTCCCAGCAGTTTCGATCACCCTGTAACCCCAGGTGAAGCCTCCTAAAGCAATACCTCCGCTTCCAAGTAGGGCTAGGAGGATCATGGTTTCCCTATCAGGCATCCCCCCGATTTCTTTGGTAATTGTCACGTAGACTCCCGTTACGTTGGCTATGTCGTTGGCTCCAAAGCTATAGGCTGAAAATACTAAGCCCAAAACTATGAGGCCTAGCATAACTCTATCCCGCCTCCCAGCATCCTTTACGAGTCTTGGCAGGCCGTGCTCTAGCAGGCGGAGAATACCTATGGCCATCACCAGCGAAATTAGGGGGGAAGCGGCAAACCCGATGAAGACGTTGGATAAAACGTTTAAGTTAAGCTGGTTAAGCCCGTAGGCTGCAGCCCCATAGCCTATCACAGCTCCAACCGTGGTGTGGGTGGTTGAAACAGGCATCCCCTTCCAGGTGCAGAGGAAAAGCCACAGGCAAACGGAAACCACGACGACAAAGGCTCCAGCTATTTCGATCCGCGGAACAATTCCCCTGTCCACCGTCTTCATGACCATGTGGCCTTGGAGGATGGCTCCCGCTGCCGTGGCTAAAGCGAAGAGGGTTAAGGCTTTCCTAAGCGAGATGGCTCCGCTTCCAACGGCGCAGTCGGTGGGGTTGGCGGCGTCGTTTGCTCCCAGCGACCAAGCTATAGGTATAGTTAAAAAGAGACCAACAACGTATAATAACAGCGCAGTTTCAGCCAAAGTTTATTCTAAACGTTATGTTTCCAGCCGGAAAAGGGTTAAATATTTTACTCATTCAAGGGGTGTAGAGAGCGTCGGGTGCAAGGTTAGTTGGCGAAGTTTAAACTGGTGGTTTCAGACCCGAAAACGGGGAGATCCAGGAATTTTGAGGTGGAAGGGCCTAGGGCGGTCCCCTTGATAGGTAAGCGTATAGGTGAAACCGTAGACGGCTCCATCATAGACCTTCCAGGCGTTAAGCTTCAGATAACGGGGGGAACCGATAAGGATGGTTTCCCCATGAGGTGGGATGTGCATGGAGGCGTTAAAACCAGAGTTATCCTTAGCAGGGGGCCTGGCTTCCACCCGAAGAGGGAAGGTGAAAGGAGGCGTAAAACGGTTAGGGGCGACACCATAACCGAGGACATCATGCAGGTTAACCTTAAAGTAGTGGAGGGAAGCCTCCCATTAGAAGAGAAGAAGGAAGGCGGGGAGGAAGGCAAAGCTTACCACTTCTAAAACTCATTAATTCCATTATATTGAATAA
>QMYF01000126.1 GCA_003662515.1 Candidatus Hecatellales archaeon
AAGAGGATTCGCTGGTAAACAGCGTCAGGCTTAATTTCCAAGCCAACCCTCTTTTCAACCTCCTCAACGAAACGCTTCACCTTCTCCTCGTCATAGCTCAGGAAGACGCTGTCCGTGTCGCCGTAAATGATTTGTAAGCCAAGTTTCCTCGCGATTTCTATGGCTTCAGAAATGGTTTTCCTGCCCCAGGCAGCCACAGCTTCAGCCACCTCAACCCTAAACCAGCGGGCCCCCCTCCAGCCGCTGTAACCGTAAACCGCATTGGTTATCACCTTAACAGACTTCTGCCTCGCGTCCAGAACACGGTAGAGAGGCTGGGAAGGCTTTAAGCCAGCCATCCTGCTTCGAATACTTTTCCTCGCCTTCATAAGCTCCTCCAAAACTATCTTGTAGAAGCCTGGCGGAGCCTTTCTAAACCTATGGCCGACCTCTGGAGCCACGTAGACGCCTTCAGGAGGCTCAGGCTCACCCTCAGGAATAAAGGTGTCAGGTGAAATGTTGTATTTCACCATGAGGCTGGGATACATGGCGCTGAAGTCGAAGACTGCCACCTCCTTGTGGATGCCTGCCTTAGGCGCCAGAACCATACCTCCCTTATAGGGATAATAGGGCTGCTCCACCCTTTTCGGAGCCAGCTCCCCAAGCCTCCAAGCCTCCCTGATAAGATACCAGTCCACCCTGAAGCCTACAGCCGCCGCCCCCACCTGGTCTACGGGCATCCCGATGAGGCAGGAAAGCTGGTAGGCAAAGTCGAGGATGGCTTCAGCAACCCCCATAACCGTTTTAACCCTACGCAGACAGGTTTCCTTAAGCCTCCTCTTCCCCTCTCCGGTTTCCCAAAGCTTCTTAACCTCCCCAGCAGCAACCTCAACAGGCTCCTCGAATTTTACGCCTAGAAATCTGGCTGTGTTGGCTAGGGTTTTCAGCTTTATTTCAGGCATGTCCTCAGCGTAGTCTAAAAGGTCTATGTTGGCTCTTCCAACCACCGAGTAGTGGCCGTAGAGGCTTTGATGAGGCTGGCTGCCCGACCTGTCCAACGTCAAGTTTACACCCAGCACTTCCGCCCTCTTAAGCAGGTAGGGATAATCCTCCCGGTTCGAGCCGAAACCCACAACAATGTCAGGATCATAACTGGAAACGTATTCTGCGAAGTCTCTAAGAAGCTTCTTCTCGTCTCCCTCTAAAGCGAAAACCTTTGCTTCACCTTCACTATTGCAAGTAGCTAACACTAGTACGGGGTCTCGGAGAGGGTTGGGTGAGCCTATCTCGCTGTAGTAGAGGGCTGAGAAGGCTAACACGCGGAGGTTTGGAGGCTCCAAAACCTCTACGGGTTGAGGGGCTTCCTTAGCCTCGAAGGCGGCGTCCACCCTGACGCCTGGAGGAGGCTCAACCTCCACGGCTTCAACCCTATTCCATCCGCAAGGTTTAACCTCCAGCTGAAGCAGGTACTGGGAGGAAACCCTCAGGTCATCATGGAGAATTTCCTTCACCCATTTCTCCTTCCCCAAGGCTTTAGCTATGGCTTCCATAGCCTCCTGGCTTCTAGCCGTAACCTTTAAGGCTTCAAGAGGCTTCCCGAAAAGCTTTCTTTCCTCCAGCCTCCACTCCAAGGCTTTGGCTTTAACCTCTGGGGGAAGAAGCCTCTCAAGCTTTCCCTCATCTACCTTTTCCTTTGCAAGAACGTAGATGGAGGGGTGGAAGCCTCGGTCCATAATTAGGATTCGCCTGCCCTTCCTGTCGACTCCCCAAAGCCTAACCTCAGAGGTTTCCCCAGCAGGCTCCTGGCTCACATCTAACAGCCAAAACTCTACCTTCAAGGCTCCCCCATCCAAGAATACTGATGGAAAGGGAAGCCTAAAAACTGAGCGAAACCTGGAAGCCGGCAAACCTAGTATTGAAGACCCTTCTGAGTCACCATTTCCCTGGGATACTTAATTTCAACTATCTCATTTACGGCGTCAGCCCGCTCAATAAGCTCTCGAGGAGCGTAGCGTCCAGTAAGCACCACATGGGTGCGTTTGGGCACCTTATCTAGGAGCCTTAAAACATCTTCAACCTTTAAAAGCCCCCAGGCCACAGCCAGGTTTATCTCATCCAAAACCAGGAGGAAAGGCCTCCTTTTACGTAGAACCTCTTCAGCAAATTTCAAGGCTTTCCTAGCCTGTTCAATGTCTTTTCGGCTGGGTTTCCCAGGCTGAATGAACTCTTTGCTTCCAAACTGGTGGATTTCATAGTAGGGTTTAAGTTTACGTTGAATCTTGTATTCGCCCAGGTTTTTCCAGCCCTTCATAAACTGGATTATGACCACCTTGTAGCCGTGGCCTACCGCTCTTAAAGCCAGACCCAGCGCGTTGGTGGTTTTGCCCGCACCGGTTCCCGTGTAGAGGTAGATTAAGCCCAGCCTTCCACCTCCAAAAACGTTTAAGCCATCCCATTTTAGGAGGTTTAAGGTTGAGGGTTAAAGTTTTAGGCTCATGGTTAAAGCGTCGCTTCCATCCTCATAGTAGCCCCGAAGCTTTCTGCCTTCCCGGAAGCCTAAAGCCTTATAGAGGGAGATGGCTGGAAAATTGTCGATGCGCACCTCCAACCTCAACTCTCTAAAACCCATACCCCTAAGTTTGCTCAGCAATTCCTCCATCAGTTTTCGAGCCACTCCCACCCTCCGCACTTCAGGGTGAACCGCAAGAGAAACCAGGTGGGCTACCTCCCTGCTGTCTGGGAGGGCTGAAACATATCCAACAATTTTCCCTGAGGCTTCAGCCACCAAGAAAAGTTGAGGGTTAAGCCTTGCTAGGAGGAGAAGGAGGCTGGGAGGGTAAGGTTTCCGGAAGCATGCCCTCTCGATAAGGCTGACCTGCCTTAAATCCTCCCTCTGAAAGCTTCTAACCTTAACGTTGAGCAATGAGCCTTTAGGAATCCTTCTCCACCCTCCAAAAATAACTTTTTAGTTTATGCGTCCTTAACCTTTCCGGGAGCCCCCTTTGAAGATTTTGGCTTCCGACCTGAAACATGGGGAGGTTAAACTTGTA
This sequence comes from Candidatus Hecatellales archaeon, assembly GCA_003662515.1. Taxonomy (GTDB): domain Archaea; phylum Thermoproteota; class Bathyarchaeia; order Hecatellales; family Hecatellaceae; genus B25. The sequence continues at coordinate 3,030 of QMYF01000126.1, forward strand.
GTGGAGAACCTTGACGATCTCTGGCATCTTTACAATATTATAGGGGAGGGAGACCTGGTTTACGCGAAGACCAGCAGGGAGGTTAAGGCTGGAGGAGAAGGTTCAAGGCCTAGCAAGGGGAAAAGGCTTTCCATGACCTTAGGGTTGAAGGTTAAATCTGTAGAGTTTGGAGGGAGAGGTTTAAGGATTCTCGGCGTGGTTGTGGAGGCGCCTGAAAGGTTTGACGGTATTCTCGGCGCCCATCACGCCTTAAACGTTGGTCCGGGCACGGTTTTAAGGCTGGTGAAGGA
>QMYF01000127.1 GCA_003662515.1 Candidatus Hecatellales archaeon
GGTTGAAAAAGCTGGAGGAGCTTAAAGCGGAGCTTATGAAGCTTAGAACCGACGTGAAGGCGAAAGGCCGAGTGGAAAACCCAGCAGCCCTACGGGAGCTCCGCCGAAGCATCGCTAGAATTTTAACGGTGGAAAGGGAGGAGCAGGGCTAATGCCTATTACGCCTAGAAACCTCGCCCGCCACGAGCTTATAGGCTTGGAAGGCAAAGTGGTTAAAAGCAGCCATAAAGGCTATGTGGGAATTAAAGGCCTCGTGGTTGATGAAACCCGAAATATGCTGGTTTTCCTCTCCCCGGAGGGAAGGTTTAAACGGGTTCCCAAACAGGTTTCAACCTTCCGCTTTAAGCTTCCTGACGGCCGCCTTGTGGAGGTTGAAGGCTGGAGGATTCTGGGCAGACCTGAGGACCGTGTTAAGAAGCTTGGGAGGAGATGGTGAAAGGAGATGGCTAAAACCGTTAAGGCCAGAAATATTGGTTTGCCTGTCAAGCCTCCTGAAGAGGTTTGCGATGACAAGTATTGCCCCTTCCATGGAAATCTTCCCGTAAGGAAGAAGCTTCTCGAAGGTAAAGTTGTAAGCTTAAAAATGAAGAATACCGTGGTGGTTCAGAGAGACTACCTTCACTATGTCCCCAAATATATGCGTTACGAGCGTAGGCGGAGCAGGATACCTGCCCACTGTCCACCCTGTCTGAAGGTTAAAGAGGGAGACACCGTGCGCATAGCTGAATGCCGCCCCCTAAGCAAGACGGTTTCCTGGGTGGTGGTGGAAAAGGTTCAAAGTGTTGGAGGTTAAGGCTGAATGCCTGCCAGGCCTAAATCCAGAGCCGTAAGCGCGAAGGGGCTGATAGAGTATAGGCCTAAGATTGCTAGGGGGCTTCCTGTCGGAGCCATGGTTAAATGCGCCGACAATACGGGGGCTAAAGAGCTGAAGATAATTCAGGTGGTGGGCTATAAGGGCAGGCTGCGCAGGCTTCCCTCAGCCAAGGTAGGCGACCTAGTGATGGTTTCCGTGAAGAAGGGGACACCCGACATGAGGAAGCAGATTTTCCCCGCCGTGATTGTGAGGCAGCGGATGCCCTACCGGAGGGCTGATGGAACGGTGGTCCAGTTTGAAGATAACGCTGCCGTGGTTATGACGATGGAGGGGGAGCTTAAGGGAAGCGAGATTAGGGGGCCCGTCGCCAAGGAGGCGGCTGAACGCTGGCCTAGAATCGCCAGCATGGCCACCATGATAGTTTGAGGTGGAAGTTATGGCGCGGCTTTCATCGGTTAAACCTTCCAGACAGAGAAAAGCCATGTATCAGGCTCCTCAACACGTTAGGAGGAAGATGGTTTCAGCCCACCTTTCCCCTGAGCTTAGGGCACGCTACTTTGTGCGGTCGCTGCCCCTCCGGAAAGGAGACACCGTCAGAATTATGAGGGGCGCCTATGCAGGCATAGAGGGGAAGGTTCGAAGCGTAGACCTGAAAAGGTTTAGGGTAACCGTTGAAGGGGTGACCAGGGAGAAAGCCGACGGAACCACAGTCTTCATACCCATCCATCCCTCAAACCTCATGATAACCAAGCTTGACCTAAGCGACAAGTGGCGTGCAAGCAGGCTGAAAGCCCTAACGGAAACCGTGCTAGAAGCGGAGAGAAAAGAAATGGCTGAGGAAGAAGCGGAAAAAGAGGTAGAAAAAGAAGTAGGAGAGAAAACCGGAGAAGCTGGGGAGGGTGAGGGCGGAAAGCCTTCAGGAGGCTGAAAGAAGTGGGCAGAATGGGCGAATCTAAACATCTTAAGAGACATGTTTCACCAGCCTTCTGGCCTATTCACAGGAAGGAGAAGGTTTGGACGGTTAAGCCTTCACCCGGCCCCCACCCTAAAGACCGTTGCATACCTTTAGCCGTGATTCTTCGAGACCTTCTCGGCCTAGCCAAAACGGCTCGGGAGGCTAAGCTTATCCTGGCTGAGGGAAAGGTGAAGGTGGATGGGAAGGTTAGGAGGGATGGAAGCTTCCCGGTAGGCTTAATGGACGTGGTGGAAATTGCCGGGCTGAATAAAGCTTACCGGATGGTTCCCCACCCCAAAGAATTTCTAACCCTTCTCGAGGTCGACGGCTCCGAGAAAAACTTCAAGCTCTGCAAAATATTGAATAAAACCACGGTTAAGGGAGGACACATCCAGCTTAACCTTCACGACGGGAGAAACCTGCTTGTGAGGGTGGCTGACCCCACCAAGCCTGAAGAAGACATCTACAGGACCGGAGACACCATCAAGCTTGACTATCTGCGAAACGAGATTTTGGCGCATTACCCCTTTAAGGTTGGAGCCTACGCCGTGGTTACGGGAGGCAAAAACGTAGGAGTCCACGGGGTTATCGAAGCTGTTGAGAAGCCTAACCCGCTGGTTGAAACCCTAGTCAAAATTAAAAGTAGCAGTGGAGCCGAGTACAACACCATTTCAAGATATGTGATGGTGGTGGGTGAAGGGAAACCTGAAATCAGGCTTCCAGAGGTGTAGCAGGGGTGGCTGAGCAGGCGGACTGTGAAGTCTACCGGAAACGTTGGGAGCAAAACCCCATGACCAAGCCTAGAATAGAGAAGGTCACCATCAACATTTGTATGGGGAGGTCTGGGGAAGCCTTAGAGAGGGCTATGAAAATCTTGGAGCAGCTCACCGGCCAGAAGCCCACCCAACGTAAAGCCAAAAGGACCATTAAGGATTTCGGGATTAGGCGGGGTGAACCCATAGCCTGCACGGTCACCCTAAGAGGGGAAAAAGCGTTAAGCTTCCTCGAGAAGGCCTTAACCGTGGTGGGAAACAAGGTTAAGGCTGACAGCATCGACGAGCATGGAAACTTCTCCTTTGGGATCAGGGAACATATCGAGCTTCCAGGCGTAAAATATGACCCCCACCTGGGAATAGTTGGCATGGATGTATGTGTAACTTTAAGTAAGCCTGGCTACCGGGTTAAATGGAGGAAGCGGGCTGCCTCCAAGCCGGGAGGCTGGCAGAGGCTCACCAAGCAGGAAGCCATATGCTTCCTTAAAGAGTTGGGAATAGAGGTTGTAGGAGGCTGAAGGCGAATGGCGAAGCAGAAGCCTAAAAAGGTTAGGAAGTTCGGGAAGGGCAGTAGGCCCTGCCAGCGATGCGGCTCTTACGGACCCATCGTGAGAAGGCTTGGAATAAACCTTTGCAGGCAATGTTTCCGCGAGATGGCTGAGAAGCTTGGCTTCAAGAAATATCATTAAGGGGGTGGATGTGGCTGACGCTTCAGGACCCGCTGGCAGACTGTCTGGCAACTATCTACAACTGCGAGATGAGACATAA
>QMYF01000128.1 GCA_003662515.1 Candidatus Hecatellales archaeon
CCGGGCTGAACGGTTACCCCTAAAGGTGGCACATCACAGATTTTCACGGTGCAGTTGGGTTCGGCGAAGATGGCTTGGGCTAGGTCTAATCCAACCTTTCTGGGGTCCACGTCGAAGGCCGCTACGAAGTTTATGTCTCTTATCCTGTATTCTCCGAAGACGGTGTGCATGAGGCCTGGAACCTTCTCATCGTCTTTCACGTTTCGATAGTAGTGGACGCCTTGGATGAGGGATGAAGCACAGTTTCCAACGCCTACAATGGCCACGTTGATTTTCCCCAAGGTTTCTCCACTACCCCCCAAGGCTTGAGGAAAACCTTTAACTTTTAAGCCTCAATTTTAAGAGGCTTGCTCCAAATTTAAATGAAGCGACCTCCAATAGCCGTCAACCCTTTAGGCTTTAAAACAATTTTCCTTTCAGGGTCTCTAACGGCTTTCCCCAGAATCCAAGCTTTCAACCCCTGCTTTTCAGCCAGGCTTAAGGCTTCTTCAGCGTCTTCCTTTTCTACGACGAGACAGAACCCCACCCCCATATTGAAGACTTGATACATTTCGCTGTCTGGAAGTTTCCCAAGCTTTTGGATGAGCTTAAATATAGGTTGAGGTTCAGGCAGCCATTCGAGAAGGTATCCGCAGGTAGGCCCTACACGTCCAAGGTTTAGGATGCCTTTGCCAGTGAGGTGAGCCATCCCCTTAATTTTTAAGCCTGCCCTAAGCATGGATAATACTTCTTTAACGTAGATTCTGGTGGGGGTTAGAAGCTCTTCTCCTAAAGGTTTGTCTAAGCCTTCAGCGGGCTCGTGGAGGTTTAGGCCAGCCTCCTCAAGCAGGATTTTCCTAGCTAGGGTTAAACCGTTGCTGTGGATGCCTGAGCTTTCCAGCCCGATGACCACGTCGCCTTCAGAAATGTTTCTTCCATCGATGATTTTGTCGAGGTCGAGGAGACCTACAGCCATTCCTACTAGGTCGAAGCCGAAGCCTTCCCTTTGCCCCCTAATCATTTCTGGAAGCTGAGCGATTTCTCCGCCTACAATGGTTACTCCAGCCTGTTCAGCCCCTTTAACCAGGCCTTTTGCCAGTTCGTGTAAGAGTCGGGAGTCTGGCTTTTGCAGGGCGATGTAGTCTATGAAGGTTATGGGTTCAGCTCCAAGGCAGATTAGGTCGTTTACGTTCATGGCTACGCAGTCTATCCCCACAGTGTCGTATTTGTCCATGAGCTGGGCGATGAAAACTTTGGTTCCAACCCCGTCGGTTTTTACGGCTAGGCCTTTGTTTCCAGTAAGCGTGACGATGCCTGCGAAGTTGGCTATTGGGATTACAGGCTTTCCGGGGCCCTCCCTGAAGCTGAAGGTTTTATGGCATTCCTCCACAACTTTTCTTAAAGCTTCATCTTCAGCTTTAACGTCTACTCCAGCCTTCCGGTAGGCTTCAGACAATTTCCCCTCCAGCCTCTATTCTACGGCTATCCTGTACCCGTAAATTTTCTTGGGCAGGAAAACTTGGAGAATGCCGTCTTTAAATTTGGCTTTAGCCCTTTCAGGCTCAACGTTGGAGGGAAGCTTGATGGTTCTCCTGAAATATTCAAATTCTACTTCCCGCTGGTAGGGTCCCCAACGGCTCAGTTTCACCCGCTCCCTTATGGGAGCCTCAATTTTAAGGGTGTCTTCGCTAGCTGAAAGCTTAATGTCCTCTTTGCGCACGTAGGGTAGGTCAATGGTCACTATAACTTCATCTTCAGTTTCGTAAACATGGACTAAAGGTTTGAGTTCCCGCTTGGAAACGTCGCAGAGGGGAGATTCACATATTTCTATGCCTACAAGCTCCTCGATAACCCTGTCGATATGGCCGACTATTTCCTCAAAGATGTCGAAAAGAGATTTTCTTCTACGTTCAGCCACCTCCATCCACCCCCTTATACGTATATGCCTGGAAGCTCCTGCTCCTGAATCTTCTTGAGACTTCTAAGCTGCTCTTGAGTTCTCTTCATAAGCTCCCTAGCCTTAACCCTGATCTCCTCAGCCTTATCTAGCAATTCTCCAACATCAACGTTAAGGTTTAACAGGCGGTTTAAGGTTTCAATTATGGAGGCTGAGGCTCCGGGGTCTGGAAACTGAAGGTGGGCTTCGGCTAGAAGCGTCAGGTTCGCCTGCTCTGCCCTGAGGCATTCCCTAAGCAGGGTGGCGTAGGTTCCGACTAGAAGGCCTTCCTCGAAAGGTTTTATTCCAGCCTTTCCGAGGATCTGCCTTGTTTCAGGGTTTGTAGCTACCCCGTAGACGGCTGGCTTCTCTATTTCCAGCCTGTTGGGGGTGGCTAGGCCTGTAAGCCCTATTACCAGGTCTACTCCCTGGCTTTTCGCCCAGCGGGCTATTCCACGGGAAACCGTGAAGATGGCTGTGGGAGGCAAAACTATTTCGGTGGTGAGGACAAGCAGGTTTCCTCCGTCACCGTAAAATCTTATGGGCGACTTAGGCTCGTTTTCATGGATCACCACTATGGGGGGAACCTCGTCGGAATCTATATGTCCTAATTCCTTCATTTTTAGGGATTGGACAATATGAGAGGTGGCGATTACCCCCACAAGTCCTACGTCAGGTATTCCTACAAGAAGCTTCGCCCCTTTAACGTCTACACCTTCCATACCGATTATTCTGAAAGTTTCCCTCTCCAAACTTGAGGAGCCCTCCAAGCTTAAACGTGCAACCAATACAATTATAATTTTGCTCACTTTTTGAGGCTTCGGAGCACGGCAGGCTTTTTGCCTAAAAGCTCCGAGGCGGTATATATTTGAATTCCGAGTTTCCGGGCTTTTTCCCATACTGTTTTCGTTCTCTCATAGAATTTTGGTTCTCTTGGCAGGTGGTGGTCGTAGATGATGAGCTTGCATTCGGCTTTCTCAACTATTTCAAGGGCGTTTTCCAGGGTTCGCTGGAAATTAATTAGGTTTAAAGTGTATCCCAGCATATAAGTCATGGGTCCGTCGAGAATTAGAATGTCGGGCTTCTCCCGGATTATCCATTGAGCATAGTCTTCTATGATGGGGCCGTTGAGGTCTGAGGTGTGGAGAAGCTTTTCTCCGCCATACTCTATTATGGTGGCGAAAACCCAGCCTACCCTTGAATATTCTATTCCATGGAAAAGTGGGCCTACAAACCTTACCTCGGTGCCCTCGAAGGTAAGCCTTCCAACATCGTCAAATTTCACTTCCACCTCGTCCAGTTTGAGGGGAGG